>JAPUJM010000058.1 GCA_027296205.1 Actinomycetota bacterium | reverse complement strand
TGCCAGACAGGGGGTGAAGGACGTTGTGATGGTGGATCCGAGGCCGCCCTTGACTCTCACCTCGGACAAGTCGACCGAGTGCTACCGGAACTGGTGGCCTAATGAGCCGATGGTCGGACTCATGAACCGCTCGATAGACCTTCTCGAGGAGATGGCCGAGGAGTCATCCGACGTGTTCGGCCTTAGTAAACGTGGATACCTGTTCGTAACATCAGACGCCGACCGATTGCGGGCGATGGTCGACGAAGCGCACATCACCTCAAGGTTCTCGGCCGGGCCCGTGAGACAGCATCCCGGCCCTGTGCCCTATGAGGATGCGGACGACGGTGTCGACATCCTCGGGCCTGCTGAGCTTCACCGGCATTTTCCCTATATCACCGACCAGGCTGTCGGAGCAGTTCACGTCCGGCGCGCCGGCTGGTTCAGCGCCCAGCAGTTGGGGTCATGGATGGTGGATCAGGCACGGGATCACGGTGCCGAGTTGGTTTCCGCCGAGGTCATCGACATCCACGTCGAATCGGGGCAGATCGTTGGTGTGTCCTTGAGCGACGGGTCGTCCATCGCCACCGACACGTTGATAGCTGCGGCGGGGCCTCTGTCCGCGCCGTTCGCCTCCCTCGCCGGTGTCGAGCTCCCTCTGCACTCCGAGCTTCACATGAAGGTGGCCTTCAGGGACCACCTCGGCGCCATTCCGAAAGAGGCGCCGATGATCATTTGGAGTGACCCACAGCGAATCGATTGGAGTGACGAGGAGCGGGCAGAGTTGGGGCGGATGGGTCGGAGCGACCTCATCGGGGAGATGCCCATCTATTGCCACGGGCGGCCTGAAGGCGGAGCGGAGTCGCCGTACTTCCTAGCCCTGTGGCGGTACGACGAGGAGATCCTGGAGCCAACCTGGCCGCTGCACGAGGACCCTCTCTACCCCGAGGTGGTCATGCGCGGGTTGACCACCATGGTTCCCGGGCTGGCCCCGTATCTCGATGGGCTGCCCGAATCGACCGTCGACGGTGGCTACTACACCAAGACACCGGAGAACCGGCCTCTGATCGGACCTTGCGGTCCTGAGGGCTTTCACGTCGTCGCCGGGCTTTCGGGGTTCGGCGTGATGGTTGCTGCCGGAGCCGGAGACCTGGTGGCCCGTCACGTCACCGGCCGGCCCCTCCCCGATTACGCCGATTCGTTCCTTCTCAGCCGCTACGACGACCCCGACTACATGGCGGCGATGCGGGCCTTGGAGAATTCGGGTCAGCTGTAGGAGTCGGGGGACACCCTTCCAGCACTCAACCTGCGAGCCTCAGGTGACCGGTTTGACTTCCTGTCATGGCAAGCCAACTGGCACAGCCGGTGGACTGACTCACCCGACAACCCCTGGAATGAGCGCCCCTGACGCGCGATGACGGCGTATATTCCGTCCGGGATCGACCGAAGGAGACAAATGTCGTATTGGGAAAGCCTGTGGGACCGTCTGCAGGAAATTGGAACCGCGGTGATCGATTGGGCCATCCTGCTTGGAATAGCCCTCGTGGTGCTCGTCATCGGGCGTTGGATCATCGGGCTCATTCGCAAGGCGATCGAGGTGATTCTCGGCGCTACGTGGCTGGACGGAGTTTGGAAGCGTTCCGGCGTGGCGAAGGCCCTCGAAGAGGGGGATCAAACACCCGCATCGATCGTGGCGACCCTCGTTTATGCGTATCTGATGGTCGGACTATTCATGATCGCGGCGCGGATCCTCGAACTGGCAACAATCGAAGCGCTACTGATACGTCTACTGGCGTGGATACCGGTTCTGCTCCTTGCAGCCACGATTGTCATAATCGCTGCCGCCGCAGGCAGTTGGGCCGCTGGCCTGGTCAAGCCTTTTGCCGACGAGCAGAACGTCACCTGGCTGACATATGTGGTTCACGTCGGCGTGATCATCTTCGGCCTGCTGTTCGCCATGGACATCCTGCGGGTCACCTTCGCCGAAGACGTCGTCAAGATTGTCATCGCGTCGACAACGATCGCCCTGGCCATCGCTTTCGGAGTCGGCGGAATCGACACCGCCAAGAAGTGGTGGGCCAAATACGGGAGCCCGGCAGACTCGGGCTCGGATCGCGGTTCGAGCAACTTCTGACAAATGAGGGTGGGTGAGGCGTGGGTAACACGCATCACCCACCCTCATCGTCTACGAAAACATGGTCTTGGGGCGCTCCTCGAGCACCTCATCGATGTAGATGTCGAGCTTCTCGTTGTAGAAGGCCACGAGACCTCCCACTTTCTGAGACTCGGGAAGCGGCGTGTCGTATCCCCACACGAGGTTGTCGTGGGTCTCGCCATCAACTGTTACCGACCAGTACCGCGCCGTCCCCTTGTAGGGGCAAGCCGTGGACAGGTCGGTCGGTGTGAGAAGGTCCATCCGCACGTCGGTCTTGGGCAAGTAGTAGCGAACCGGAAGACCGGTCTCGAATAGGAACGAGGCGTTCGTCGAGTCGGCGACGGTCACACCGTCGATCTCAACCCTCACCCGGCGACTGGAAGGAAGGATGTCCAGTCTCGTGTTTGGGTCACGAGGGTGGACATAGACTTCCTCGTCTTCCTCAAACCAATGGTCCATCGTCTTCCAGACGAATGCGTAGTGGCCGGCGAGCTCGGGAAGCTTTGGATCGAGATAGGCGTAAGCGGTCCCTTCTCCGTTGCCCGCCTTGACCAGGTATTGGGTGGCCTCACCCCGACTGGGGCTTCGCCGAGTCTCACCGGTCTCAACCAGCAGCTCAGTCTTGACGTCGGCCTCGGGGAAGTAATAAGTCGGGTAGTAGGGAACCTCCCAGACCAGCAAAGGTAAAGTCGTGTCAACCACGACCTCACCTCCGAGCATCGCTCGAACACGTTTCTCGCTGCGCTCGGTGCGCACTCGTCCTCGGTCAGACATTCCAAACCTCAAATGTTGATGAGCCTGCCCACGGGACAACGCCTGCTCCGAGACAATGATTCCGCTAGTGATCTGTCGCACAATGGTGTGAGTGTGTCTCCGAGGCATCGGTGTTCGATCCGCAAGGACGCATAACGAAGCCGCACCTGTTCGTGCGGCAAGGCGGAGGACGTAGCGGACGACGTCGAGGGCCGGAGAGACGCCGCAATCATTTGTAAGGCGGGCCACTAGTAGACGACGACGGTATCGAGGGGGAGATCGAGCGCCATCTGTCGACTGTCCCAGTACTCGCCAAAACGCAATCGAAGAGACTCCGGGTTCTCGGCGTAGATCCGACGTCCCAGGATTTCGGCAGCGAGTTGCAGCTCAGCCCTTCTCTGGGTTACCAGAGCCGAGAAGAGTGACCGCTCCCGCGGGCTCGGGCACATGTCGGGACGCTCGTGGATCAGCGTCAGGAGTTCCGCCAGGTCGTGGTCCTCTCCGAGAAGAAGCCCGAGTCGATCAAGGGTCACTGCCATACCCACGACTACCTCCGGCCAAAGCGGCACGAGAAACTCCATCTGATAGCGCAGGTACTTGGCACGCCTGCGCCAGCGATGGAAGTTGACCACGGTCGGTCGGGTATACGCGGTGACCATCTCGGTGCGCCCTCGCCCGTAGGTATCTTGAAGACCAGACTGGATTGACTTGAACCTGTCCCTTATCCCCAGCCCATAGACCTTTCGAGCGTCGGGGTCGGTGGGCCAGGCGGAGTACCGGTGGTAAGCCCGTTCCATATCTCTGACAACCCATCCGATGAGGTTCGGATCTTCCAAAGCCCGAAGCTCGATTAGATCGCGACGCTGGGTGAGACGCGATATCAGGTCCTCGAACATGCCGTCGGCAAGCATCTCCCCGTACAGATCTTCGACCACCGAGGCTGCCTCGACAACGGCTGCCGAAGATCGGATCTCGCTTGTCTGGCGCCCCACATCACGTAAAGACTTGTCCTCATACCTGTAGACCTTGTCGGTGAGCTCGCCCCTGACGAGTCGAAGCAATGATCGGACCTTCTTGATCGCCTTCCTCGATCCGTGGACCGCGCTGCTGAACTGATCCTCACCATCGAAGAAACCGCTCGCACCCAGCTCCAACTGCTCCATGGCAACCCTCTTCACACCAACCCCGAGTGGCTCGGCCTGTCCAAGCTGCAGCTTCGAGTCGAAGGAAGCCAATCCCGGATCATTCGATGAGTAAGTGGCCAGAGTGGTCACGCGGCCAGCGTAATGTCACCCTTCATGAGATCCGCGGGTCTTCTCCCCTACCGAATCAGCAGCGGGCTCGAGGTGATGATTGCCCATCCCGGCGGGCCATTCTTTGCTGGACGGGACAAGGGCGCCTGGTCGATTGTCAAGGGGATGGTCGAGCAGGGCGAAGACGATGAGCAAACGGCCATCAGGGAGTTCGAGGAAGAGACCGGCTGGCCGGCGCCAACCGACGACTGGGTGTCTTTGGGTGAGACCGTTCTCCGTTCACGCAAGGTGGTCGTGGCCTGGGCGGTGGCCGGTGACTTTGACCCGACCGCCCTGGACCCCGGGATGTTCCAAATGCATGGTCGCTCCTATCCGGAGATCGACCGTGTGGCATGGATGACTCCCATCGTGGCGAGAGCCAAGCTCAGCGATGCCCAAGGAGTGTTCGTTGATCGACTAGAGACTCACTTGCGTTTGAATAGCCGTGATGAGGAGCGCCGATGAGTGAAATGCCCCACAACGAAACCGGGTGGCGAGACAAGCTGACTTCCGATCAGTACGAGGTGCTCCGTCTGGGCAGTACCGAGAGAGCATTCACGGGCGAGTACTGGGACACCAAGACTCCGGGGACTTATCGCTGCGCCGGGTGCGGAGAGGAGCTCTTCTCCAGCGACACCAAGTTCGAGTCTGCATCGGGCTGGCCGAGTTTTTTTCAGCCACTCGACCCCAACACGATCGAAGAGGAAGACGACAAGACCTTCGGAATGGTCCGAACAGAGATCAAATGCGCCAAATGTGGCGGCCATCTCGGGCACGTGTTCGATGACGGTCCCAATCCGACCGGTCTGCGATACTGCATCAACTCCGCCTCACTCGATCTCGACGAAGTCGACCCGAGCGAGTAGGCGATAGGTGGGCGATCAACCCCGCACCTGATTCATGACTGAGGTGATTTCGGCGTCGTGCACGCCGATTGGTAGATCAGCGACCGCAAGCCTGCCCTCGAGAAGACTGTCCGACCCGATGAGTTGGACGTCCAATCGCTCGAGGAGCCGTCGTACCGGTCGATTGTCGGGAACGACCACGAAACAGAAGGCGTCCACACCTTCGTCGCGTGCAATCGCGGCGAGGGCCTCAAACA
>JAPUJM010000057.1 GCA_027296205.1 Actinomycetota bacterium | reverse complement strand
GGTATTGGCAAGAGTTCTCTCGTTACGGAATTCGTCGAGAGGAATACTGACGAGACGCATCTCCTTTTAGGCTCCTGCGACGACTTGCTGACTCCTCAGCCATTAGGACCCTTTTGGGACTTCGCCCGGGAGGAGCCTTTGCTTGCGGAGCCACTGGAGAACGGTGACCGTCCTGGTGTGCTGGCGGCCACTATGAATCTGCTTTCGCGGTCGCTGCGTCCCAGTATCTTGGTGATCGAGGACACCCACTGGGCAGACGAGGCAACCCTCGACGCCATCAAGTACCTCGGTCGGCGGATCGCCAGAACCAATGGGCTGCTTGTTCTCACGTATCGCGATGGTGAGGTCGATTACGACCATCCCCTGCGGGGCGTGATTGGTGAGCTTCCTCCGCACAGCGTGGTGAGGATTCAGCTTGGTGGTCTCTCCTTGTCAGCGGTGTCTTCGATCATCGGTGACTCCAATTTGGATGCGGAGGAGGTCCTGGCGGCTACAAAAGGCAACCCTTTTCTGGTGACCGAGATGGCGTCCGCTGACGGTGGGGTGGTCCCGGCGTCGGTTCAGGACTCGGTGATGGCCAGGGTGAGGAAACTGTCTCCTGGGGCTCATGAGATGTTGAAGGTCCTTTCCGTGATGCCTGAGCGAGTCCCCAGATTGGAGGTCTTGCGGCTTGCCGAGGGAGACGAGAGTCGCCTTGTTGAATGCGAGCGGCGTGGTTTGCTCGAGGTCGGGGGTGAGTTCGTTGTGTTCCGTCACGAGCTGATACGACGGGCGGTTGAGGCGTCATTGACAAGGAGCGAGCGGGTGGCCACGAATCGCACGGTCCTCGAGTTTCTCCCCGCGGAGACCGACCCGGCCCGTCTCGTCCACCACGCCCGCGAAGCCAACGACATCGCCCGGCTCGTCGAACTAGCCCCCAGAGCCGCCCGTACCGCCGCCGCGTTAGGCAGCCACCGAGAAGCAGCCGCCCATTTCCGCGAGCTGAGGTCTCACCTCGACAACCTCGACCCTGACGCCAAAGGTCCAATCCTGGACGAGTGGGGCTGGGAGGAACTCCTAGTGGACAATGTTGGAGAGGCCATCAACCTCAGCGAAATGGCACTCCTCCACTACCGGGACCTAGGCGACCGGAGAGCGGAGTCGCGTGCCCTCGCCCGAGGAGCGCACCTCTACGAGAACTCGGGGCAGCGTGACCGAGCCAAAGAACTCGCACGTCAGGCTGTGGACGTTCTCGGGATGAATCCTGATGGCTCGGATCTTGCCAGAGCGCTCGAGGTCAACGCCTATCTGGAGACGATGGCGGGGAACGTCTCCGCAGTGTTCGAGCTGGTGGATAGGACCCTGGAGGCAGGAGGACCAGACATCGATCAAAGGATTCTCATCCGCACCCTCAACCACCGGGGGAACGCTGCCAACATCAGTACCTATCCGGAGGGGCGGGCCGACCTCGACGAAGCCTCGAAGCGTGCCGAGGTGGCGGGCCAATGGTTCGAGGAGAGTCGGGCTTTGATGCTCCACGCTTCGGCTGCGGCCGAGTTTCGGGACCTGCCTATTGCATCGGACTACATACAGAGGTCTATCGCCTCAGCCGTTCGGCACGAGCTCCCAATGCTGGAGAGCTATTCGGAAGGGACGTATGCCAGGGTCCTCGAACTGATGGGTGAGTGGACCAAGGCAGAGGATCTGGCAACAGATCTGATTAACAGCATGGAGCTCAGTCAGATGGTCGCCCTCCCCATCCTTGGTGGGATTGCGGCGAGAAGGGGCCAAGACACGGCTCGATCAACGCTGACTCAAGCATGGGAAATGGCTGTCGTCGCCGACGAGACCCAGCGTATGGCGCCCGCCGCCACAGCCCTCGCTGAGTATGCCTGGATCTCAGGCGATGCCGATGTCCCGGTGCCCGCCTTCAAGAAGGTCATGAACGCGGAACTTGATAAGGGGCTCCACTGGTCCCCGGGTTCCATAGCCTTCTGGCTTTGGAACCTGGCGAAGTTGTCCGAGGCTCCCGAGGGAATCGCCGAGCCGTACCGGCTAGTCATGGAGGGCAAGCCCGCCGAGGCGGCCACTATTTGGGATGCAAAAGGGATGCCCTACGAACGAGCACTGGCCCTGATGCACGGCGACCAGAGTGCCCAACTGGAAGCACTCGAAGTACTCGACACGCTGGGGGCCACCGCCGTCGCCGCCAAACTCCGAAAGGCTCTAAGAGACCAGGGAGTGTCCGTTCCGCGTGGTAGAGGCCGGATGACCAGGGACCATTCCGCCGGTCTCACCGCCAGGCAGGCAGAAGTCCTCCAACTCCTCGACGAGGGCCTCTCCAACACCGAGATCGCCGACCGGCTCTTTGTGTCGTCCCGCACGATCGAAAACCACGTATCGGCGATTCTGGGGAAACTGAACTCCAGCACACGACGGGAAGCTGTCACCCGAGCCCGAGCTGAAGGTCTCCTAACCATCGACGGCCCGCCAACAGGTAGCGCATAGCCGGCTGGGAGGGATGATGTGGCACGGTGTGGCACGCACCGGTCGGGTGGTGTGACACCGGACTCAAGGCGGGACGTGGTCTCGGTCATGTCGCTACCCGATCACGAGCATCTCGATGAACGGGTCGCCTACCGCTTTCATCTTCGCCCAATCCGTGGTCGTCGACTCGACCGAGATGAACAGCGTGATCCCGCCGGCATCGACCGTCATGATGTGCGCCGTCATGCCATCGTCGAGGTGGTAGTCACCAACGATGGGCAGCGACAGCAGAAACAGCCACGGGGGCTCGGTGCACTCCGGCGGAACGGTCGAGGTCACCTCGATCTCGTATCCTGGTTGGCCGCCGACCGTGACTTCTTCGATCCCGGACGATTCGAGGTAGGGATTGCCATCCAGCCACTCGATGAGAGCGAGTGCGCTCGTCTCGATCTCGGCCGGCGGTTCGGCCGCACACGGGTCGTCGAACACCTCGCCGTAGAACTTCGTTACCGCGATGAACGACAGCTCGATCGGCTCTTCCGGGATCCATGCCGGTCCGATCTCGGCCTCGTTGATCGTCACCCACCCGTCGGCAACCGTAAACGTGATAGGGACCTCGATCACGTTGGTGGTATAGGTCCCAGCTGCGAGCGGGTTGTCGGCTGGATCATATGCGCCGGCAGGGAGCCCCTCGTCCTCGGCGAGGGTCAGCTCGGTGACCGCAACGGTTGTCGTGGTCGGCGCCAGAGTGCCTGCGGTCGTGGTCGGCGCCAGAGTGCCTGCGGTCGTGGTCGACGCCAGAGTGCCTGCGGTCGTGGTGGTCGGGTTCTCCGCGCTGGTGCACGCAGACACAAGCAACAACACTGCCCCCGCCCACACGATCCTTCGCACGGTGGTACCTCCTCTGCTCCTGGCCGATATGGGCAGCCTGGCGGGTAGCCCTTACCGCCCGGTTACATGGCCGACACCCCCCTCGAGATGAACCACAGAGGGCCGCCTCTTGGCCCGCTCGCCCAGTCCATCGCTCCTCGCCAGCACTGGTCACCGTCATATGTACCAAACCGACTCTAACGAACCACTTTCAGGAAGGACGGGGCCCCACACCGATCACCGCTACTCCCGGCCGCGTGTCGGGGGTCCGGTCACCTACGGGCCGGTTCGCTCGGCCGAGCTAGTGGCCCTATAGCGTACCGCCGGTTCCTCTTCGAATCGCGGTCACCCAGCCGAGCCATGACGGCTCCCTTGCCGACCCGGACCTCGGGCCATCATCCTTGGAGAATCGCCACGGTGGCAACCGATTCCGGTGGTGGGCGCTACTGGGATCGAACCAGTGGCCTCTGCCGTGTGAAGGCAGCGCTCTCCCGCTGAGCTAAGCGCCCGGCCGCCGGAGTGTAGCGATGCACCCTCCTAGGCTCGATGGGTGCCCATGGAC
>JAPUJM010000056.1 GCA_027296205.1 Actinomycetota bacterium | reverse complement strand
ACGTCTTCGTCCCCCAACGGCGCACCCTCGGTGAAGAGGAGTTCTGGCCGGATCAGTTGGTCGGGCTGGAGGTCCGGCCAGGTGGCGGGACCGTTGTCGCTGTGGTTCATGGCACAGCGCAGGATCGTCTTATTGTCGAGCGGGACGGGGTGAGGTTCGAGGTGCCGTTTGTCGATGAGTTCGTACCGACGATCGACCTCGAAGGTGGACATGTCGTGGTTGTTGAGATCGAGGGTCTCAGCGAACCGTCAGGCTGATCGTCACGCCCTCGAGACCTCCATCCTCCCCATTCTCGTCACCGACGAAAAGCGACACCTCCCCGAGCGGCAAGACAACACGGGCTCTGAATTCCCCCCAGGTTTCCAGGCCCCCGGCGGCCGTCGTGTTCATTTCGGCGACGAGCTGGTCGCCGGCTGTTGCAATGATCATGACATTGGACTCGAAGGTGCGGGCGTAGCCGGTCACTTCCGTTGTGGGTCTGACTACGTCGGTGTCGAGGGGAGTCACCACGACAACTAGATCCGAAACGGTTGCAGCTGCCGGGTATTCGACGATCCCTGGTTGAAGATCCAGGGTGATCTTTGCCGGTGAGCCGCCGATGTGAACGCGCGCCTGTGCAGGCGCCGCGAGGTGAAGATCGATGAACGAGCCGCCTTCGAGGGCTCGCACCACATAGAGACGGTCGATCAAGCCCGTCTCGACGAGTTGGTCGGTGATGATCGTCTGGTCGGCGTCGACTGTGACGCGAATCACCGGGACCCCCTCGACGTAGGCGGCAGTGACTGTCGGTGGTGTCGTCGCCGGCGCCCCCTCCGAAGTGACGAACGAGAAGGTGAATGTCTCGCAGGCCTCGTCTGCCCTCCAGGAAATTTGGCCGATCACACTGCTGTCGGACTGATCTTGATCGAAAGAGGCGATCGTCCCGTCCTCCACGAACTCCCCTTCATCGGGGCATCCCGCCACGAGGGGCAGGGTCGTCGTGGGTGCAGTCGTGGTGACGGGCTCGGACCGGGTCGTCGCGGGCTCCGAATCCGCGTCGTTGGGCGAACATGCCGCGACCGCGACGATCGCCACCATGCCCAGAGCGATCCGTACCCGCATGTCTGGAATGGTAAGACCGACCACTAGGTTTTAAGAGCTACACCCATGTAGGAGGTGAATGTGCCTGAAGCCGTAATCGTAGCCACTGCCCGCTCACCCATCGGACGTGCCTACAAGGGGTCGCTGATCGATGTGCGCGCCGACGATCTTGCCGGGTTCGCCGTCAATGCCGTCATGGAGAAAGTGCCCGAGGTCGATCGAGCCTCGGTCGATGACGCCATGATCGGCTGCGCCCTCACCCATCACGAACAGGGCTTCAACGTTGCCCGGCCGGCGTCCCTTCTCGGGGGCCTGCCGGACTCGGTTCCGGCGACCACGGTCAATCGATTCTGCGCTTCCTCGCTGCAGACGATTCGGATGGCGTTCCATGCGATCAAGCAGGGGGAGGGAGACACCTATGTTGCCGGGGGTGTCGAGTCGGTGAGCCGTACCTATGGCAAGGCCTTCGACAGCGACGACCTCAATCCCCGTTTCACCGACTCCAATCGTGATGATTTCATCAACAACGTGTACATCCCGATGGGCAACACCGCCGAGAACGTCGCGGAGAAGTACGGGATCACCCGGGAGCGTATGGACGAGTTCGCCAAGAGCTCACAGGATCGGGCGGTGGAGTCTCAGAAGAACGGGTTCTTCGACAGGGAGATCACCCCAATCGAGGTACCGGACGGCCGGACCATTCGTGATGACGACGGCCCGCGGCCCAACACAACACTCGAGAAGTTGGCATCGCTCCCACCTGCGTTTCAGCCTGAGGGTTTGGTGACAGCAGGGAACTCTTGCCCCCTCAACGATGGGGCTGCCGCCGTTCTCGTCATGTCCGACCAGCGTGCGGCCGAACTCGGTCTGAAACCTCTGGCGCGGATCGTCGCCTCGTCGGTCGCAGGCCTGGAGCCCGAATACATGGGAATGGGACCGGTGTTCGCCGTGCGCAAGGTCCTGGAGCAATCCGGCATGAGTCTGGAGGACATCGATGTCATCGAGATCAACGAGGCCTTTGCCGCCCAGGTGTTGGCGTCTGCGGATGAGCTCGGCATCGACATGGACAAGCTCAACCCTCACGGTGGCGCCATTGCTCTCGGCCATCCCTTTGGGATGACGGGAGCACGGATCATGGGAACGTTGCTCAACGACCTGAGCAAGCTCGACGGCACCTTCGGGCTGGAGACGATGTGCGTCGGTGGCGGTCAGGGGATGGCGATGATCGTGGAGCGTCTCAACTAGACCTTGCTTGCTTGCTCGGCCGGCAGATTCCAGGGGGTGGAACCGGATCACAGATTTTCTTCTGACAGGCCGTGGACTCAGCCGGCGCACTGCCGATCAGATCGATACTCTTCGGCCTCCCGAAAACGGAGAAATCTCATGTCGCTGACCGACAAGGACGTGGCAGCTTTCAGGGCTGTCGTCGACACCCTCCTCCCGGCCGTCGAAGGTGACGGCCCAGCCTGGACGACCTCCCCGGACGAACTCGGACTGGCCGAGAAGCTTCCCGTCATTTTCGGGCGCCTGCCCCATGATCAGAACCGCAAGGACATGAAGCTGTTCCTCGGGCTGCTCGGTTCGAGCATCGGAGGTTTGCTTCTTTTTGGGCGGCCGAAGGCGTTCACCCGGCTCGACGGTGAAGCCCGGGCCACCGCGATCCTCAAGATGGAGGACCATCCGCTCGGCCTGATTCGTGGTGGCGTGAAGGCGCTGAAAACGCTCACCGGCTTCCTCTGGGTCTCGACAGAGGACGCATCGGACAGACCCATCTCCTGGGCGGCGATCGGCTATCCGGGCCCCGACGGCCCGCCACCCGATGTCCCCAAGCCGATCTCGCCTGTCCCCGTGACATCGGACACTCAAATGACCTGTGACGTGGTGGTGGTCGGCACCGGAGCCGGGGGTGGCACGGTGGCCGGAGTTCTAGCGTCGGCAGGGCTCGACGTGGTGATTCTCGAAGCAGGCGACTACCGCAACGAGTCAGACTTCACCCATCTAGAGGCCGATGCCTACCGCGACATGTACCTCGACAAGACGTTGAGCACCACAGCTGATGGGGGAATTCTCATCCTGTCCGGCGCCACCCTTGGCGGGGGCACCGTCATCAACTACACCACATCGTTCTCCACTCCGCAGAGTGTCAGGGAGGAATGGGACCAGGTTGGCGGGTTCAAAGATGTCTTCACAGGCGAGGACTACGCCCGGAGCATCGCGGCCGTCGAGCAAAGACTCAATGTCAACCGGGAGCATGGTTGGCCATCGACGAGGGCCACTCTGATGGAGAAGGGTCTTCGGGATCTTGGTTGGCACGTCGACGAGATGCCGCGCAATGTCGATGGTTGCACAGAACAGGACTGTGGATATTGCACCCTCGGATGTCGGATCGGCGCCAAACGGTCGACACTCCTGACCTATATCCAGGATGCCGCCGACCATGGTGCTCGAATCGTCACCGGGGCTTACGTTGACACCGTCTTCACCGATAACGGGATCGCTGCAGGGGTCATGGCGAAGGTCGGTGACTCCATACTGACGGTGAAGGCCCCAGTCGTCGTCCTGGCGGCCGGTGCCCTGAACACGCCGGCCATCTTGCTCCGCAGCCGGCTCGGCGGTCGAGCAACCGGGGATTACCTGCGACTTCATCCCGTGACAGGTGTCTGGGCCCGCTTTGCCGAGCCGATCGACCCTTGGACGGGAATCCTCCAGACGCGGTACAGCGATGAGTTCGCCAATCTCGACGGGAACGGATACGGCTTCAAGTTCGAGACCGCGCCGTTGCACCCGTTGTTCCCGGCCGGGTTCATTGGATGGGAGAACGGCGAGCAATTCAAACGGGACATCCTCGGCCTGGCCTATCTCGACATAGGCGGAATCCTCCTTCGTGATCGTGATCACGGGAAGGTCGTCATCAGAAAGGATGGCAGCCCGGTCTGGAAGTATGCAGTGTCAAAATACGACCAGGCCCACATCCGGGAGGGGGTGAGGCGGGCCACTGAGATGTACGAGGCTGCTGGGGCAGCCGAGGTGATTGCGTCGACGATCCGCCCGGTGAGGTGGCGTCGAGGCGATTCGATCGATGATTTCATGTCCGGTGTCGACAACGTCGGCTACGGGTCGAATCAAACCAGCTATTTCACATTCCATCAGATGGGCTCGGCCCGAATGGGGTCCGATCCGACGACATCGGTGGTCGACTCCAACAATCGGGTGCACGGTGTCGAAGGGCTCTATGTCATGGACGGTTCTTGCTTCCCAACACCGTCGGGAGTCAACCCGATGCTGTCGATCGTCTCTATCGCTCATCGCGGAGCCACGCTCCTCGCGGAGAAGATTGGCTAGACGGCATCTAGCCTTCCCACGGTGAATGTCAATGTGATCACAATGTTTCCCGGGTACTTCGAAGGCCCGCTCGGCATTTCCATCGTGGCCCGGGCCATCGAAGACGGCGCGCTTGTCGTTGATCTGCACGATCTCAGAGAGCACGGTATCGGCAAGCACCGCCGGCTCGATGACTCGCCATTCGGCGGCGGGCCGGGGATGGTGATGATGATCGAGCCGATGGCGTCGGCCCTGGAGCCGTTGAAGGACACTCATCGTGTTCTATTCACACCGTCGGGGGCGCCAATGTCGCAGGAGACTCTTGATCGATGGGCCGAGATCGATGACCTGACGTTGGTCTGCGGCCGCTATGAAGGTGTTGATCAACGGGTGATCGACAACTTCATCGACGAGGAGGTCAGTCTCGGTGACTACGTGCTCGCCGGCGGAGAAGTGGCGGCCGCCGCGGCGATTGAGGGAGTGGCCCGACTGTTGCCGGGTGTGGTCGGCAACCCGGAGTCCACCGAGAAGGAGTCATTCCGCGATGGTCTCCTGGAGGAGCCGGTCTATACGAGGCCTGCTGATTTCGAAGGTTGTGCGGTCCCGGAGGTGCTGCTCAGCGGAGACCATGGGAGAATCGAGGAGTGGAGGTCGCAGCGGCGACTCGAGCGGACACGGCAACGTCGGCCAGACCTGCTCGGGAATGGCAAGGATTCCGATACCTGATAGAATTGGTGTCTCGAATCCCGTCTATCGCCTTCTGGACGTCTAGGAGTCTTTCCATGAACGATCTTCAAGCTGTTGAGAGCGCGCACGTCCGCGACGACATTCCAGAGTTCCGCGCCGGCGACAACGTCAAGGTGAATGTCCGCGTCATGGAGGGTGGTCGCGAGCGCATCCAGGCCTTTGAGGGCATGGTCATTGCTCGCAACGGCTCGGGTACCCGCGCCTCCTTCACCGTTCGCAAGTTGAGCTTTGGAGTTGGAGTCGAGCGTGTGTTCCCGGTCAATGCCCCCATCATCCAAAACATCGAAGTGCTGCGTCGTGGCGACGTTCGTCGCTCCAAGCTCTACTTCCTGCGTGATCGCGTTGGTAGGTCCGCCCGGATCAAGGAGCTCCGCGACTGAGTTCGGAGACTCCAGACACGGGGGCGCCGAAGGAATCTGACGACCCACCGCGGCGTTCGCGCCGGCGTTTCTTCTGGACGGAGCTTCCCGGTCTGCTGTTGACGGCGCTCGTCATCGCCGTGCTCATCAAGACCTTCCTCGTCCAACCCTTTTGGATTCCATCCGAGTCGATGCTTCCCACGATCGAGGTGAACGACCGCGTGATGGTCAACAAGCTCGCTTTCAACTGGGGCGAGCCCGAGAGGGGGGATATCGTCGTTTTCCGCGATCCGGCCGGACCCGAGGTCGATGAGTCCATTCCTGAGGCGGTGATCCGGTCGGTGCTGGAAGCGGTCGGCATCCGCACCCGGGGCCGGGACGATCTGATCAAGCGGGTCATCGGGTTACCCGGCGAGACCGTGGAGATCGAGGGGAATCACGTGATGATCGATGGGATTTCCATCGCAGAGCCCTATTTGGCTTTGGGCGTGACCATGGCCGACGAGGGTCCCTTCGTGGTCGGCACCAATGAGGTGTTTGTCATGGGAGACAACCGCCAATTCAGCTTCGACAGCCGACGGTTTGGGCCTATCTCGTATGACGATCTCATCGGGCGCGCCTTCATCACGATCTGGCCGATTTCCAGTTTCGGACCCCTCTAGCGGGGTTCTGGAAACTGTCACCCACTCTGCGTAAGTGTTATGTCGGGGTCTGGCATATGATCGCCAGGTCCCTTTGTGTGACGAGGAGAGATGGAAGAAGACCTGGAGCGCTACGAGTCCGAGGTAGAGCTGAAGCTCTACAAGGAGTACCACGACGTCCTTCCGATGTTCACCTACGTTGTCGAGACGGAGCGTCGCTTCTATCTGGCCAACGACGTGAACATCGATGTTCGAGAAGTCAACGGCTCGGTCTACTTCGAAGTGGAGATGAAAGACGCATGGGTGTGGGATATGTTCCGTCCGGCTCGATTCCTCGAGCACGTCCGAGTGCTGACGTTTCGGGACGTCAACGTGGAAGAGCTCGAAAAGGCGGAGCTCTCGATCTAGACGACCCTCGTCGAGAACTTGGGAAGTTTGGTGAGAGGCTGGCCGTCTGGTTCCTGACAGACCACGGCCTCGGTGTCGTCGGTGCCAACCTTCGGATCTCCGACGGGGAGATCGATCTGATTGCGATCGACCACAACACCCGGGTTGTGGTCGAAGTGAGAACGACCCGTCACCTGGCTGATCCGATCGATGCCGTCGGGGAGGCAAAACGTCGCCGCGTTCGAGGTCTCGCCGGCGGCATGGGTGCTCACCGTGTCGACTTCCTCGGCATTCGCATCAGCCAGGCCGGGTTCGACGTCCATTGGCTTCCTGGGTCAAATTGACGGAGGGTTTCAGCTCTTTCTAATGTTCTAGAACATGAGTCCGTTCTCGGCCGCCGTCAGAGTCAGCGGTCTCAGTAAGAAG
>JAPUJM010000055.1 GCA_027296205.1 Actinomycetota bacterium | reverse complement strand
TCGACTCCCGGTTGAAGAAGATCTCACCACACTTCGCGGCAGACTCTCGCACCGTCGGGGGTTCTCTGATGAGACCGTATCGGGACGTCCGGTTCTCCAAGGACAAGACGCCATACAAGACCAACGTGGGCATTCAGTTCCGCCACGAACAAGGCAAGGACGTCCACGCCCCAGGCTTCTATCTCCACTTGGAGCCGCGATCATGCTTTGCCGGTGTGGGGCTCTGGACCCCCGAAGCGCCGGTGGCGCGAGCCATTCGTCAAGCGATCCACGACGATCCGGCCGAATGGAAGAAAGCCGCCAAGGGAAAGGCATTTGCCGACAAATGGTCGATCGCACCGGACGAGAGCGAGATGCTCAAGAGGATCCCCAAGGAATTCGACGACGGACACCCCTACCCGGATGATCTACGGATGAAGAGTTTCATTGCCGGGGGCCGGTTGAGTCAGGCTCAAGTCACTTCCGAGGGGTTCGACGCCGAACTAGCTGGCATGTTCACCAAGGCCTCGGCGTTCACCCGCTTTCTCTGCGACGCGGTCGGGATCCCGTTCTAGTGCAACAAACCGGGTAGAGATCGCCTAACTTGACCCGTGCCAACACCACGGGAAAACAAGCGGTGCCGATCTACGACGGTGTGATAAATCTCGACGACAATCAGATTCCGGTCATCATCGGATTCGAAGACGCTTGTCTCCGGATGTCTTCCGGCGGGCGGGAGATCGGCGAATGGGCAGAGGGCGAGTACTCGATCGATTACCAAGGCGGCAGCGTGTACACGATCACGGCGGAGAACGAAGCCCTTCAGTTCGTCCCCAACAATCCAAGTCTCTTTGCAGCGGGGCTGAGCGGCGGGGTGGCCCCTATCCCACAGTCTGCGGCAGAGCACTCCGAGACAGCAGACCTCTTGTCCGAGACAGCGGAGGAGCCTGCTCGACGGGAGAACCGCGAGATAGCACCGCCGCCGAAGCTGTGGACCCTTGTCGCGTTCTACGCCCTGGTCGGTGTCACCATCGCCCTCGGCTTGTGGGCTGCGCTGAGCATATTTCCCGGCTAGGTGGGCAGTTCCATCCACCCCGTGACACGGTCGAGCAGGTATTCCGAGGTCTCGTGAGACTGGTCGAGCACATCGCATAGCTGCTCACGGCCCATGAGGACATCAACCAGGCTGACAGAGGATTTTCCCTGGAGCATCAACCGGCGCTCGGGAGCGTCCGTGACGGCGGCATAGGAATCGATTGCGGATACCTCGATGGACAACGTCGTTCCCCCGATCCCGGCCAGATCGGTCGCCAGAATCAGTAGATCCGGCGGATTGAGCAGCGGCGGCACCGCCCAGTTGAAGTAGAGGTCGAGGTGGTAGTCGTCCTCGGGCTCCTCGAAATCGGCGTCCATCTCATCGAGCCGATCACGCAGCGACAGAACCACTTTGGGGTCGACGTCGAGTGCCAGGTGCAGATCGATGGGACCACCGCACCCGGCTTCAGGGTGGACGTCGACCTCCCAGGACTGTCGCAACGAATAGGTCTCTACGAAGTGGCGCTCATCATGAACGTGGAAGCCATGCTCGGTGGCATGCTCCTTCAGGTCTGTGATGAAGCCGGCGATGTCAACATTCATTGTTTGTGAGGTTATTAGAGACGAGAGCCTTTGGGAGCCTGTTGGTGACACACCACTAACGGCGGTTTCGCCGCCAGCCGACGAACAGACCTCCAAGGAAGGCCACGATCGCCGTCACCGGCACCGCCTCTGGAGGATCTGCAACGACCATGTCGGGGGCGTGAGTCGTCATCTTGTCACGCACGCTTGGTGACTTGATATCGCCGGCATGGAGAAAGTCGTTGTAGACCTTGGTGACCACGGCTCCGAAGAGAAACACGCTGGCAAGCACATAGGTCATCAGAAGAAGCACGAACAAGCCACCGACGACGGACAACGCCGAGGCCCCATCCTCCCAAGCGAAATAGAGACCGGTTCCGTAGGCGGCCATCAAGAATGCGACCGCAGTGAAGATCGCACCCAACCACACCGCTCTCCAGCGGAGCGTGACGGCCGTCATTGACTGGAACACAACAGCGAACACCACCGGCAGAACGATGGACGAGACCAGCGGAGTCAGCAAGGTGATGAGCTGATGCACCCAGACGAGATCGTCGGAGAAGACACCTTCGAAAAATCGCCACAGGAAGTTCAGAAGCCAAATCGCCACCAATACGATGCCCAGGCCGAAAGCCCACAGAAACCCGATGCCGCGCTTTTTGACGAACCCCTTGACACCAGAGGTGTACTCGTAAGGGACGTGAAAGATGTCGTTCAGGTCGTTCTGAATCTCATTGAACAGACTCGAGGCAGTCCAGAGAAGCAGGATGAATCCGACAACGGCCGCCGTGTCACCCATGGTCACCGCCGACGACACGAAGCTGCTCAATGCGTCGGCCACCTCGGCACCGGCGATCCGTTGGACTCTCCCGAGGATCTCCTCCTGTGCACCTTCCGAACCACCGACCAGGACACCTAGCACGCCAACGGCAATGATCAGCAGGGGAGCGAGAGCGAACATGGCCCGATATGCCACCGCCGCAGACATCCGGCCGACGCGATCGACTCCGTACTCATGAGCCGAAGCGGAGAGAATATCGAAGGCGAAGTTTGCCCCGGACCTGATCTTGGCCAGCATCGGAACCCAGGTTATCCGGAATACAATCCCTTTTCGTGAGCCATCCCTTTCCTGCCCCATTGCAGACCATGGAGGCAAGGGTCTCGGAGCGCTGGCCAAAAGGGGACTTCGTCTACGAGCCGAAATGGGACGGTTTCCGGTCCCTCTCCTGGTCGGAACCAGATCTGAGACTCGACTCACGCAACCAGCGACCCTTGCTGCGTTACTTTCCGGAGCTGCGCTCGGCGCTGGAGCAGCTTCCGCCGGGCACCGTCATCGACGGAGAGATCGTGGTTGTGATCGACGGCGTCACAGATTTCGATTCCCTGCAACAGCGCATTCATCCCGCCGAATCGAGGGTGAACATGCTCTCGGAGGCGACACCGGCCGAGCTAGTCGCCTTCGACATCCTCGCCGACCGGGGCGAGAGCCTGAGAGACCTACCTTTCTCGGAGCGACGACAACGTCTGGTCTCTCTCGCCGAGAAGCTGGATCACCCGTGGCATCTCACTCCACAGACCACCAGTGAGGAGGTTGCCAGGGTGTGGTTCGACGAGTACGAACCGGCCGGGTGTGATGGGATCATCGCCAAACGACCGGAACTGGGGTATCAGCATGGCAAGCGGGCGATGATCAAGATCAAGCACCGTCGCACCATCGATGTGGTGGTCGGCGGGTTCCGTGAGCACAAGGACGGCGGGAAGATCGGATCACTGCTTCTCGGGCTGTACAACGACAGCGGCGACTTCCATTTCATCGGGCACTGTTCCGGATTTCCCAATGCCGACCGCGTCGAGATCTACGACCGCTTCGTGGAGTTGCGGTCCGAGGAGAGCTTCGACGAGGCTGCCCGGGCTCCCGGCGGTCCCAGCCGCTGGTCGGCGGGCAAGGACAGTCCGTGGACACCGGTGCAGCCCGGAGTCGTGGTTGAGGTCAGCTATGACCAACTCGAGGGGGACCGCTTCCGCCATGCCACCCGCTTTCACCGCTGGCGTCCCGACAAGGACGCCGCAGCGTGCACGATGGACCAACTGGAACGCCCACAAGGACCCGGCTTCCGCGACGTAGTCCACTGACCGCAGAGCCCAACGGAAAATCTGCCACACTTCCCGGCAATGGGTCAGAGCAGCATCCTCGAGGTCTCGAACCTGACCCACGACTACGGCGACGTGGTTGCTCTCGAGGATCTTTCCCTTGAAGTACCTCCAGGAATCACCGGTCTTGTTGGCGCCAACGGGGCAGGCAAGACAACCATGCTCCGATTGATGCTGGGACTCCTCCATCCCACCTCCGGGGTGATGAGTGTCCTCGGCCACGACCCGCAGACAGAGCCCCTCGCCGTCCGCGCCCGCGTCGGCTACATGCCCGAAGTCGACTGCCTCCCCAAGGACCAGACAGCCGCCGACTTTGTCTCCTACGCAGCTCAGCTCGCCGGTATCCCCGCCCGTGAGGCCAAACGGAGGTCATCGGAGACCCTTTTCCTGGTCGGCCTGGAGGAAGAGAGGTTCCGGTTCCTTGGCGACTTCTCCACGGGCATGCAACAAAGAGTGAAGCTTGCCCAGGCGATCGTTCACGATCCGGATCTTCTACTGCTGGACGAGCCTGCTTCTGGACTCGACCCCGAGGGACGGGTGCAGATGCTCCAGCTGATCAGGAGGCTGGGCGAGTTCGACATCAACGTCATCATGAGTTCCCACGTCCTGACCGACATCGAGGAAACCTGCGACTGGGTAGTGATGCTCGACGGAGGCAATCTTCTTCGCTCGGGTCCGTTGGAGGGCTTCGAGAAGCTGGGAACTGTGCTGGTCGAGGTTCTCGATGATGCCGAGGCGGTGGCCGCCAGACTCCGGGCCAGAGGGTTTGGCACAACCGTTGAAGGGCATCGGTTCGTCGTCGGACCTGGCGATGCGACACTTGAACAGGCCATTGTCGAAGAGGCGGCTGCCCTCGGCTCAGGTCTGGTTCGCATGGTGAGAGGCTCAGCTTCGCTCGAGGACCTTTTTCTTCGTCAGGGCGAAGACGCGTGACAGACCAGGTCATCTTCGATCGTGGATACCGCACCTACGACGGGCCCCGCACCGGTCCTTGGGGAGCAAAATCGGCTGTCTACAGGGACGGGATCCGGCGGATACTCGGCCTGCGCCGCAAGGCAGTGCTCAAGATCATCCCTTGGGGACTGCTTTCCGTCGCCCTTATCGCTGCCGCCGTTTTCGTAGGCATCCATTGGGCCATCGGGAACATCGAGGAGAGTCTTCGGGAGGGTATTCCGACCTACGGCGGTCTGTTCGATTTCTACTCGGCCATATCCCTGCTGTTCATGACCCTGGCGGGCCCACTTCTGCTCATACCGGACCGCAGCAGGGGCGTTTTGTCTGTCTATTTCTCCCGACCCCTCACGGTTGACGGATACCTCGTCTCCAAGGTGGGGGCCTTTGTGACGGTGGTCGCGGCGATCTACATAGTCCCTCAGGTGGTGCTCCACATCGGCCTCGCTCTCATCGCCAGTGAGGGATTCCTCCCCTATATGGGGCAAACACTTGATGTCTTGTGGAAGGTTCCGATGGTGACGCTGGCGTTTGT
>JAPUJM010000054.1 GCA_027296205.1 Actinomycetota bacterium | reverse complement strand
GTAGTACCTCTCCTGGACGTAGCGAACTGCGTCGGCATACTCATCAACGGCTGCCTCATCGAGCTGGAATCGGTCATAGTTGACGATCGAGTTGACCCGCCGCCCCAGCGGCGCCAGCAATCCGTCCACGACCTCCACGATGCGGTTTACATCCTCCGGTGTGCGCACATGCATCCCCGAGTAGTCCATGAAGACGGTGTTGGAGTCCTCGTCGTAACTGAGTCGATCCTCTATGCGCAGTTCGAGCATCTCACTTCGCAGGCCCATCACGCCGGGAAGGAACAGTGCGCTGTCCATTGGAGTTGGACCATCGACCCTCGGCTCGAAGGGGAGAAGACCGAGGATCTCGCGTTGCAGATCGACTCCAGGGGCGATCTCGGTCAGGACGAGACCGGATGGGCCAAGTCGAAAGACGCAGCGTTCGGTGATGAAGGTGATGTTCTGCCCGCGCTCGTTGGCGACTTTGGCGCTGAACGTGATTTGCCCGACCTCATCGACGAACTTGCAGAAACGGCCCTCCTTGTCGATGGTGAGATGGCCGTCTTCGATGCGGGCCTCCAGACCGCCACTGGAAAACGGCGTCAAGAACACAACGTTTCTCGTTCGCTGAGTGAGATTGATCGCCCCACCACACCCCGCGATCCGTTTTCCGAACCGGCTCACGTTCACATTGCCGATGCCATCGCACTCGGCCACGCCGAGGAACACCGTGTCGAGGCCTCCGCCGTCGATGAAGTCGAAGGCCGCGGCGTGATCGATCACGGCTTCTCTGTTCACCGCCCCGCCAAAAGCGAAGCCACTCAACGGGATGCCGCCGATGACGCCCGTGTCGATCGTGAACGTGACGAGGTCCTGGATGCGCTCGTCACCTGCCACGCGGCCGACGAGTTCGGGGAGGCCCACTCCGATGTTGACTACTGCGTCGGCTTCGAGTTCTACTGCGGCTCGTCGAGCAACCACTGTTCGAGCATCGATGGGAAGTGGCTCCAGCGTTTCGACCGGTATTCGGATCTCCCCGGACATGGCGGGGTCGTAGCCGGTATCCCAGGTCTGCTGGTGGCGATCAGGCCGGGCTACCACGATCGCATCGACAAGGATGCCCGGGACCTGAACGTCACGTGAGTCGAGTGATCCGGCCTCGGCGACACGCTCAACCTGGCAGATGACATGACCTCCGGACGCCCTGGCGGCCATGGCGAGATCTAGCGTTTCGAGGGTCGCCGCCTCCCGCTCGATTGTCATGTTGCCAAACGGGTCGGCGGTCGTGCCGCGGATGACAGCAACATCGATGGGAAACCCGCGATAGAACAGCCAGGTGTCGTCTCCCCTCTTGGTGACCTCGACGATGTCGTCCACCGCCGATTTGTTTACTTTCCCTCCCTCTATCCGTGGATCGACGAAGGTGCCGATCCCGATCGTCGACAGAATCCCGGGCGCGCCGCTGGCGATATTTCGATAAAGATGAACCAGCACACCCTCCGGGAGGTTGTAAGCCTCGACCTTCTCGTCGACGGCTAGCGCGGCGATTTTTGGCACCAATCCGTAGTGGCCACCGATGGTCCGCTTCAACAGGCCGACGTGGCCGAGATGGTTGAGGCCTCTGTCCTCCATGTCTCCCTGCCCGCCGGCCCACACCAGCGTTAGATCTCTCGGCGATGTTTCGTCGATGAACCGCTGCTCGAGGGCGGCGAGTATCTCCTCGGCCACTCCGTGGCCCCCGTAGCCTGAACTCGCTATCACGTCGCCGTCCCGTATGACCGAGACGGCCTCGCGCGCACCAACGACCTTGCTGATAGTCATCGTTGACCTCCTAGTGATCCGTGTCTACATCCTCATGGCTCCGCCCGGGCGGCGACTTGTATTCTCGAGGGAAACCCGAGAGGGGCCATTCTCCAATATCCTGGTACACGATGTCGTTCCAGATTGGCCCGATTGTGGTCGACCCTCCGGTGGTCCTTGCCCCGATGGCCGGTGTGACCAACGCTCCCTTCCGCCGGCTGTGCCGCGAATTCGGAGCGGGTCTCTATGTGTCGGAGATGATTGGCGCCAGAAGCCTCGTGGAGAGGAGCGAGAAGACGATGGCCCTCGCTCGTTTCGATATCGACGAGGTGCCCAGGTCGATTCAGCTCTACGGCACCGATCCGGGAGCAATCGGCGAGGCGGTTGCCTTTCTTGTCGAGGGTCTCGGAGTCGATCACATCGACATGAACTTCGGCTGCCCGATGGGCAAGGTGACGAGACACGGGGGAGGGGCCGCCCTCCCATGGAAGACCAACCTGTTCCGCTCCATAGTCCACGCCGCAGTGAGCAACGCCGGTGATGTCCCGGTGACGGTGAAGTTTCGGCGGGGCATCGACGAGGAGCATCTGACATTCATCGAAACCGGCTTGATAGCAGAAGAGGAAGGAGTTGCCGCAGTTGCCCTCCACGCCCGCACCGCACATCAGCTGTACTCGGGGGAGGCGGACTGGTCGGCGATCTGTGAGCTGAAGGAGGCTGTGACCACCGTGCCCGTTCTTGGCAACGGTGATATCTGGACGGCGGACGACGCTCTGGCGATGATGCGTTCGACCGGCTGCGATGGAGTCGTGGTCGGCCGTGGCTGCCTCGGGCGCCCCTGGCTCTTCAGGGATCTGGCCGATGTGATGGCCGGTCGCCAACCGCAGGAACCACCCAACCTCGGGGAGGTGGGGCAGATCATGATTCGACATGCGGGACTCCTGGTCGAACACTTCGAGGAGGAGATCGGTCTCCTCCTCTTTCGCAAGCACCCGCCGTGGTACTTGAAGGGATTCCAAGCGGGGCCCGTGCTCCGTGATGCCTTCGCCAGGGTGGGCTCGATCGACGAGTTGACGGACCTGGTCAACAGGCTCGACCCCGACGTCCCTTTCCCTGAGGAAGCCAATCGGATGGTCCGCGGTCACAGTCGTGGGCCACGCCCGGTGCGTCTTCCCCACGGTTTTCTGGAGGACCGGGAAACAGGCCAAGTGGCCGACAGCGCCGAGCAGGTGGTCAGCGGTGGCTAGTGTCCCGAGTCGCAAATCACGCACAGAATCTCGCCTGCCCTCGACGCGCCTGGCTGCGTCTTCGTTGTGCGTCCTTGCCAGAAACGCTGATGCCTAGGCGAGATCAGCACGAACTTACGACTCAGGACACTAGACGGCCACCTCGACCTGCCCCCGGGTCGAGTGGTATCGGGCCAGCATGACCAGGGATCCGACGAGACCGACCACGGAGAAGGTGAGAATCCCGACGTCGGAGTGGAACCGTCCGTAGTAACCCCAGAGAAAGGCTTCTGCGATCCCGATCGACCAGGTCCCCGGTGAGATTCCGGAGGGGTCGGCCGTGCGAAATGCGGTCCACACCGAGGGGGTGAGCATCACTCCGTAGGACAATCCGAGAACTACGCCGAGTGTCGTCCAGCCAGCCAGAAGAGCCGTAGCCATCAGCAACACTCCCCACACCACCCCCAGCAGATAGCTACTCCTCGGATCGCGCCCGGTTCGCACCAGCGCCCACATGGTCAACGCGTACGCCACCATGGTGATCAACGGTGCCGGGATCGCCACCCAAAGGCTCTGGTTGATCATGTAGGCAAACCACCCGGCGTTGGTGACCAATCCCAGGGCCGCCCAGGTGGTGGAGACACCGGCCGAGTCCCCAGTTCGGATCAGCTTCGAGATCTGTGGAACGAGAAAGGCGATCGTGCCCACGGTGGCCGCCACAGCGGCGACGTTGACCAATGTCTGGTTCATCGCTATTTAGAACCCCATGCTCGGCCGTCTGGTTGCATCAGCGTTCGCTGTAACCCGCCACGGCTGAAAGTAGAGCGTGGGCGATGGAGTCGAGTGTCACGCCGTGGGTGTCCGCTTCGGCATCAACCTCGACAAAATCCATCGCCCGCACCTTCGGGTGACGGGCACACCGGCGAACGCCCTCGGCTAGTCGGCGGATGGTCAAGCCACCTGGACTGGCACCCGGACATGCCGGGGCGAAGACGCGATCCAGAACGTCGAGGTCGACGTCGACGTAGATGGAGTCGCATCGCTCGGCCAGGGTGGAAAGGGCATTCTCGACGACGCTGCGGATACCGTCGCGCTCCACCTGCTCGACGATGACCACCTGTATTCCTGCTTCGTCGCAGTAGGCCCTGTACTCCGCCGAATTGGCGAAGGAGTGGATGCCG
>JAPUJM010000053.1 GCA_027296205.1 Actinomycetota bacterium | reverse complement strand
CTTGCCTACCTGCTGGCAGGGGTGATCGTGTTTCCCGCTGCCCTTGCCCAATCAGAAATGGCGACGGCCATGCCTCGGGCCGGCGGGGCCTATCTCTATATCGACATGGCCATGGGTCCCCTGATGGGAACCATCGCCGGGCTCGGTGTCTGGCTCTCGCTCGTCTTCAAGGCGGCGTTCGCTCTCGAGGGACTCGGTCTCTATCTCGGCTTGTTCACCCAAGTCGACGCACGCACCCTGGGACTCCTGATAGGTGTTGTGTTGCTGGCTATAAACCTGGTCGGCATCAAGGAGTCAGGAACCATCCAGGCCCTGCTGGTGACGATCGTCTTTGCTGTCTTGCTGATATTCATCGGGGGTGGCGCAACTTTCGTCGACAGTGCCGCCTACCACCCCTTCTTCCCTGAAGGCTTTGGAAGTCTCTTCGCCATGGCAGGCCTCGTCTTTGTCTCCTATGCCGGTGTGACCAACGTGGCCAGCGTTGCCGAGGAGGTGTCCGACCCGGCGAGGACCCTTCCGGTGGCGATCATCGCCTCTCTGTTGGTGATGCTGTTCGTCTATCCCGCGGTCACCTATGTGATGGTCGGGGTGACTCCGCCGGAGATTCTGTCCGGCAACCTGACACCCTTCTATGCGGCGGCGAAACAGGTGTTCCCAAACTGGGTGGCGACTCTGGGCGCGGTGGTGGGTGTCCTCGCCCTGGCGTCGATGGCCAATGCCGGGCTGCTCGCCTCTTCGCGGTACCCCTTTGCCATGGCCCGGCGTCGTCTTGTCCCTTCCATCCTCACCAGGGTGGGCGCCCGATCAGGCACTCCGACTTGGTCGCTGATACTCACCGGCGGGCTGCTCCTCGGTCTGGTGGCCTTCGTGCCCGTTTTTGAGCTGGCCAAGCTGGCCTCTGCCTTTCTGGCGCTGGTCCTGGCGATGATCTGTGTCGCTCAGATCGCTTTTCGCAGCTCGAAACTGTGGTGGTATCGGCCCAAGTTCACCGCCCCCGGGTATCCCTGGGTGCCATTGATTGGAGTCGGCGGAAGTCTGCTTCTGATCACTCAACTGGGGGCAGACGCCATCCTGGGGGCACTGGGGATCATTGTTGTGGGTGTGATCTGGTACCAGGTGTATGGCCGGTCCCGGGCCATCAAGGAGAACGCCTTCAGGGAGAGTGTTCGCCAGCAAGGCATGGCCCGGCTCCTTCAACTCACCGAAGAGGCCCTGACGGACGAATCGCGGCGGGTTGCCGTCGTCTCGGGCCGGGAAGGCCGCGACTCGTCACTGCTTCGGATCGGGCGTCCCATGGCCGGTTCGGACCGTGACTCGGTCAGCCTTCTCCACCCGGGAGACGATCTGGTCGACAAGATTCTTCAGTACGATCCTGATCTCCTGGTGGCCTCTGTGACGAGGGGTGGCGGACACGGAGACAGCCTCCCCGACGATCGAGACGTGGTCATCCTCACCGAGAGGGATCTCGGAGACATCAAGCGGATTGCCGTTCTCGGGTCCGGCGGTCCTTACGACGTTCTCAAGATCGGCCTCGCCGTCAAGATTGCCGAAGAGGAGGGTGCTTCTATCAGATTCGTCCACGTTCTCGATCCGACCGCCTCCCGGGCCCAGGTTCGGTCACTGGAGAAGTTTCATGAGGACCTGGGTGAACTGTGCTCGGTGCCGACGGAGTCGATGGTCATCGAATCGGAGGATTTGCTTGCAGCCCTGACGTCGGCCGTCGATGACACCGATCTCGCCATTATTGGCGCCCCCAAGGGCAGGCACTTCTTCACGGATCTGATCGATCGCATCGTGGAGAGGGTGCCGGCGCCCGTGCTGCTGGTTCGAGTTGCCGAGAAAGACGAGCCGACGACCATTCGCAACGTGTTCCATCGTTTCGTGACGAGCAGACTGGGGAAGTAGGAAGCCCTCGGAATCTCGAGGTATCTGACGGTGTTCTGATCGACATGGATACAGCAGCGCTACTCGACTTCCGGCGGGAGAAGGACCAGTTTTTCGCTTCCAGCCACCAGTCTCCGCTCGATCATGCCGATCAGCGCGATTTCGCTGGTCTCAACTACTTCGATCCCAACCCCGACCTGGTCTTCAGCCTCGCAATGGAGCCGGCCGATGGCAAGGAGATCTCTGTGCAGACCAGCGACGGTCAGGAGCGTCTCTACCGGCGGTCCGGTGAAGTGAAGTTCGAGGTCGGGGAAGAGGCCGTGACTCTCACCCTCTACTCGACGGAGCATCCCGGATTCTTCGTGCCGTTCCGCGACGCGACATCCGGTAAGGACACCTATGGGGCCGGCCGCTATCTCGACATCGATCCCCCCGACAATGGAAAAGTGACCGTCGACTTCAATCTGGCCTACAACCCCTACTGCGTCTACAACGATGGCTACTCGTGCCCGTTGCCGCCCGCGGAGAACTGGTTGCAGGTGCCCATCGAGGCCGGCGAGCTCGACTACACGCGTTAGCAATCGAACCGGGGCAGTGTTGCCAGCGTGGTGGTGTTTCCTTGCCTACCGAACCGGCGGCAGCCCCCAGAGGTCGTATGTGAATATCGTCTCGAACCCGAGACGCCCATAAAAGGTGTAGCCCATTTCCGAGGATTGAAGAAAGGCGACCTCACAACCCTGGTCCCTGCCGTCGATGACGGCCTTCATCGTCATCGCCGCTCCGTAGCCCTTGTCACGATGATCCTCGATGGTGGTCACGTTGAAAACGCTGAGAGACCCTTCGTTGATGAATCCGATCGAGGCCGAGACCGGCCGGCTGTCGACATATCCCGCATAAAAGGTGGCATCGGTGCGCCGGGCCATGGCTGGAACCAGGACGGTCTCGAACATCTCCTCTGGTATTCCGAAACCCTTCGATGCCACGTAGATGTGATCTGGGAGAGTGGATGGACCGGAGAGAATCTCCAACTCCGCCGGCATCTGATGGTCGGGTATAGGTTGCAGCACCATCGCCGGTATTGCGCTATCGGCCAGGATCAACCCCGACTCCTCGAGGATCGGGACGAATCGACTGTCGGCTTCAGATCTGAGCGAGACGGCGAACCGGAGTCCGGTACCACCCATGGCCGCGACGGCCGTCTCCATGTCCCGTTCGGTCGCAGCGTCGTCGTGGATGATGATCTGGTTGAAGAGCGCCACCGGGGAGTGGCTGACAATCGAGGTGACCCCACCGGTGCGGTGCACGTACCCGGCGGTCACCGACCCGGCCACCATTCCGAATCCCGTGAGGTAAGCCTGGTGATGGGCATCCGCGAACGATTCCAGTGCCATGCCGATGAAACCTAACTGTCCCCGCGCGGTGGAGCGTAACCTTGTCCCATGACTCGAAGATTCCAGATGATCGATGTGTTCGGGTCCGGTCCCGTGTCCGGAAACCCTCTGGCGGTGGTGCATGACGCCGAAGGTCTGAGCACCGATGAGATGCAAGCGATTACCCAGTGGCTGAATCTCTCGGAGACCACTTTTCTTCTTCCACCGACGACCGGGGAGGCGGACTACCTCGTTCGTATCTTCACTCTTGTCGGGGAGTTGCC
>JAPUJM010000052.1 GCA_027296205.1 Actinomycetota bacterium | reverse complement strand
GAGACACTTTCATCCGGCGTACCGCCGCAATGGGGTCTCCAGGTGGAGTCGCGATGCTGCTTCTGACGCCTATCTACCTCCTTGCGGTGATTGTCATCGGCGAACGTCTCGTCCTGTAATGGAGATCCGTACGGTGGTGGTTCCGTTCCGGTAGGAGCCACCGGCTGCGCGACCGCATCGTCGCGCGCCGGCAACGCGTAATCGACGCTGTGGAACACGCCCTCCAATAACCGGCGCGTCCAATCATGGCTCTATGATCACCGCACCGTGCGCCGGGCCGTGGGGGAAAAGGGGGTGTTGCTTCGTCGACGCAGTTTTGGGCAGGGTCGAAAGGGAGGCGCAGTGGGCAAGTGGTCAACTCTGATGTTCGCACCATCATCGAAGCCACCGACGCCGAACCCGAGGTGGTCGAGGCGCTCGTCGGGAACTACGAGGAATCACAGCTCGAGGCTCTGCGCGCCGCCCTGTTCGCGTCCGCGATCATCGTGATCATCGCCTTGTTCCTCAGTCGGAAGCTCCCCACAAAGCGCGTCGACGAGATCGCGGCGGAGACAAGAGAGGCCGAAGCGGCCATGGCTGCTGACGAAGACGTGCCGTGAGCGGATCCACCGACACGGCACAGACCGACGCACCGCTGAATCGAATCTTCACGTCGCAGTTGTCGGGTCCGGGCGTTGCCGTGGCGTTGTTCTTCTTTGGGCTTTCACTCCAGCCGTCACTGTTGCCGAGGACCGCGCTGTTCCAAGGCGTCGTGTCTGGGGTCACGATGATGATCGGCTACGGGCTCGGCGTGGTGGGGCAATGGGCCTGGAACTATCTCGGGCTGCCAAAGCCCGAGCCAGCCAGCACCGCTCAGAAGGTCGTCCTGGGGGTGACGGTTGTTGTCGTTGGTTTTGTTGCCGCCGCGTCGATTTGGCGCCAGGTCGGCTGGCAGAACGACGTGCGCGAGATCTTCGGAATGGAGAGCATCAGCCCGTCCGTCTGGCTTCTGATCGTGCCGATCACCCTGGCCGTAGCGGCGGTGATTCTCATCCTGAGCCGAGCGGTCCGAAAGCTGTTCCAGCTGATTGCGCGTTGGCTCAACAGGATCATGCCCCAACGCGTTGCCAGGCTTGTCGGTGGTCTTGCGCTGTTCATCGTGCTGGGGTTCCTCATCAACGGCGTGCTTTTAACCGGGTTCTTCTTGGTGGCAAACAGCGCGTTCTCGGTCCGGGACACGGCAACGGTCGAGGGGATGACCGAGCCACAGACATCGGAGAGATCGGGTAGCCCGCAGTCGCTCATCGCCTGGGAGAGTCTGGGACGCCAGGGGCGGTCGTTTGTCGCCTCCGGACCCACCGTCGAGGAGCTCAACGTCTTCCAAGGCGGGGGGGCGATGGAGCCGATCCGGATCTACGCCGGCTTGAAGTCGGCCGACACGCTCCAACAGCGAGCCGACCTGGTACTCGAGGACCTCAAGCGAGCAGGGGCGTTCGAACGCGACCTCCTCGTTGTCGCCACAACCACCGGCACTGGGTTCCTCGTTCCCGAGGCCATGAACACGCTCGAGTACGTCCACAACGGAGACACCGCCATCGTCGGAGTCCAGTACTCGTACCTACCGAGCTGGATCTCACTCCTCGCCGACCAAGAAGTCACTAGGGAGACTTCGCGCGTCGTGTTTGACACGATTCACGACTATTGGTCGACGCTGCCGCCCGATTCCAGACCGGACATCTACCTGTTCGGCCTCTCTCTCGGGTCGTTGGGCGTTGAGTCGATCCTCACCTCGGTCAACATCATCAACGAACCCATCAACGGTGCTCTTCTCACTGGGCCTCCCTTCGTCAACGACATGTGGGACGAGATCACCGACGATCGCGATGCTGGCAGCCCGGCGTGGCTGCCGATCTACCAGGACGGCCGCACCGTGAGATTCACCAGCCTCGACAACGCCCTCGACGTGCCCCGGGGAGAGTGGGACGACACCAAGATCGTCTACCTCCAGCACGCTTCCGATCCGGTGTCGTTCTTTTCGCCCGACCTTGCGTTCAGCGAACCGGACTGGCTGAAAGAAGGACAACGGGGACCCGACGTATCCGCGCAAATGGCGTGGTTCCCTCTTGTGACGATGTGGCAAGTGGCGCTCGATCTTCCCGCCGCCGGGAACGTGCCCGCCGGCCATGGACACCTATACACCAGCAGCGAGTATCTCAACGCCTGGCTAGGCGTCACCCAGCCCGAAGGCTGGACAGCCAGCGACACCGACGCGCTGCGTGACCATCTCAACACCATGGATCAAGAGAATGAGGACCAAGGCTGAGGAGCGGTGCTATCGGCACGGTGGTCATTGACCGTAAGTCATGAACTCGTCCTCACAGACTGCGCCGATCAACATATCAGGAGCGATTTCGCCCACTTCGCCGAGTGCTCGGGATCGGCACTTCCAGAGCGGGCTAGTCCGTCCAGGAACATTGGCGCACGTTGGGGCACCGGGCGGTGTCGTGACCTGGGGTCGCGAAGCTCGGATGGCTACCCGCTCATCACCCTGCCGGATCTATGCGGCGGAGCTAGGGATCCTGCCCGCGTAGTGCGTGATATGTGGTGGTCGCGATCCTTCTTTGACCGGGACGGCGGGCGTGTCTAACCGGTGTCGCACCGCACGACCGGGGGTGCCACCAAGAACCTTGGAGCTAGCGGCGACGAATTCTCGTGTCTGATGGGTCCTCGACCTTGAGGGAAACTATCGGAGCCTCTGGGTGCCCCACATTCAGACCCTCGATGAGGTGAGCCTCTAGTTCGTCCTTCGAGAGCACCGGTCCCGGAAGTAGGTCATCGGTGAGCTTGACCCAGATGCGAGCGTGATATTCCTTGCGGGGTTCGGCCATATCGACTCCTCGGCGTGGGTTACCGAACCTACCTCTGGTCCGCCTCTTCGTCGAGACGGAACATATGCTTTCCGTCTTCTGGGAACATTCGAGCACCCTCGTCCAAAGGAGAGTTCGCTGATTTGAGGGGCTTGGAGTGCCGCTCCTAATGCCGGTTCTCGGACGCCGGGAGGTGGGTGGTCGAAGAGCCGGCGGCGTCGTTATGGGCACCCCTCAGATCGGTGATGGCCCACACCCTCAGACCACCGGCAGGGAGCGCATATTGCCGGTTATGCGCTACCTGAGAAGGGACGCCGACCATCGTCGCGTGCCGTTCCAAGCGTCCGGGAACCGGCATTCTGCCCGCGCCTTGTAGCAATTCGTCGCTTCCAGCTAGCGCAGAACCGGCAATATGCGCTCCCTGCCGGTGGTCTGAGGGGGTGGGCCATCACCGATCTGAGGGGCGCCCATACGACGTCGCCGGCTCTTCGACCACCCACCTCCCGGCGTCCGAGAACCGGCATTAGGAGCGGCACTCCAAGCCCTCAAATCAGCGAACTCTCCTTTGGACGAGGGTGCTCGAATGTTCCCAGAGGACGGAAAGCATATGTTCC
>JAPUJM010000051.1 GCA_027296205.1 Actinomycetota bacterium | reverse complement strand
GACGACGAACGTCGTCAGGAGCTGATCGAGATCTGGACGGAGGCCACCGAGAAGGTGACGGAGGCCATGAAGGTGGGCCTCAAGTCTGAGAAGTTCAATTCGCTCGACATGATGGTTGGGTCCGGTGCTCGTGGAAACATGATGCAGGTTCGTCAGATCGCCGGCATGCGTGGTCTTGTGGCCAACCCGAAGGGTGACATCATCCCGCGGCCGATCATCTCGAACTTCCGTGAAGGACTGTCGGTTCTCGAGTACTTCATTTCGACCCACGGTGCCCGCAAGGGTCTAGCTGACACTGCTCTGCGTACTGCCGACTCTGGCTACCTGACACGACGTCTCGTGGATGTCTCCCAGGAGATGATCATCCTGGAAGAGGATTGTGAGACCGATCGCGGAATCGTGATCAGCGTCAACGACGAGCGTGGCGAGAAGATCCGCAACCTCCGTTCCCGCATCTTCGGGCGCGTTCTTGCGGATGATCTCAAGGTAGGCCGTAGTCTCGTGGCGACGAAGGACAACAAGAAGCTCCGTGCCGGCACGTTGATCGGCACCAACGAACTGCACGCCGTTGGAGGTGCTGACGTCGAAACGGTTCGGGTCCGCTCCCCACTGACCTGTGATACACGTGGTGGTGTCTGCCAGGCTTGTTATGGGCTGTCGCTGGCTACCGGCAAGATCGTCGAGCTTGGGGAGGCTATCGGAATCATGGCTGCCCAGTCGATCGGTGAGCCGGGCACTCAGCTCACCATGCGTACCTTCCACACCGGCGGGATCGCCGGTGAAGACATCACTCATGGTCTGCCCCGTGTGGTGGAGCTGTTCGAGGCTCGCGCCCCCAAGGGCAGGGCCGTGATGACCGAGCTGACCGGCGAGGCCCATTTTGTCGACGACGAAGAGGGTCGCCGCATCGTGGTCACGGCGGGTGAGGATGAGGCCGTCTACCCGATCTCACGCTTCGCCAAGGTTCGTTTCACCGAAGGCACCGACGTTGAAGCAGGCGATCAACTCACCGAGGGTCCGCTCGACCCGAAAGAAGTCCTGCAGATTCGCGGGGTCAGGGCCACCCAGCAGTATCTGGTCGACCAGGTCCAGGAGGTATACCGCTCGCAGGGTGTGGAGATCCACGACAAGCACATCGAGATGATCGTGCGTCAGATGCTCCGCAGAGTGCGGGTGGTTGCTCCCAACGAGTCCGACTTCCTACCGGCAGCGCTGGTTGATGATCAGACTTTCCGGGACGCCAACAAGGAACTGGTCGCCGACGACAAACGCCCGGCGGAGGGACGTCCCGAGTTGATGGGTATCACCAAGGCTTCCCTGGCCACCGACTCATGGCTCTCTGCCGCTTCATTCCAGGAGACGACCCGTGTCCTCACCGATGCGGCCATCCAGAGCCGCTCGGACTTCATGCGGGGCCTCAAGGAGAATGTGATCATCGGTCAACTGATCCCGGCCGGCACGGGCGCCACCCAGTACCAGACGCTTCAGCCGTCGCTGCCGGATGCCACCACGGTTGCCAGCCTCGGTCTTCTCGGTGAAGGTGGCGGTGCTCCCGTCGAAGATGAGGGCCTCCCCGACGATCCCGCCGAATGGCTGGCCTCGCTCGGCAACTCGTCGCCGGAGTCCGAAGAGGAATAACCCCGAACCTCAGGTAGTACAGCCCGTATCCGGGCCATACCACATCAGGCTCAGACGAAGCGGCCGTTGGCGCCCCAATCGTGAAGGTGTTAGCGTGTCATGCCCGATCGGTCGATCCGGTCGATTTGGTACGCGCGACGACGGACACGTAGAATCTGTCATCATTCCCCGGCCCCTCTGGCGAGGGTGCCCCGGGAACGAGCCGGGTGCTGCACGGCACCCGGTACGCCAAGTTTCACAACAGGAACGGCGCTGGGGGTGCGCCCCACGCCGCTTCCTCGCGTAAGGAGCACAATGCCGACGATTGAGCAGCTTGTCCGCGAGGGCAGGAAGCCAAAACAGAAGAAGGCGAAGACAGCAGGTCTCGCCGGCGCCCCGCAACGACGTGGTGTCTGCACCCGTGTCTACGCCGTGACTCCGAAGAAGCCGAACTCGGCCCTCCGCAAGGTTTGTCGTGTCCGTCTGTCATCGGGCATCGAGATCACCGCGTACATCCCCGGTGAGGGCCACAACCTCCAGGAGCACAGCATCGTGCTCGTTCGTGGAGGGCGTGTTCGCGATCTTCCCGGAGTTCGTTACAAGGTGATCCGCGGCACTCTCGATGCGTCTGGTGTTGCCGATCGCAAGAAGTCTCGAAGCCGTTATGGCACCAAGAAGGGCTCCTGATGCGTAGAGCACCAGCCCAAAAACGCAACGTGGACCCGGACCCGGTGTTCCGCAGCGTCCTCGTCAGCCAGGTCATCAACAAGGTCCTGCTGAAGGGTAAGAAGGACCTGGCTCGCTCCATCGTCTACGACGCATTGGAGACCGTCGAGCAGCGCACCAGCCAGGATCCGACCGTCGTCCTCAAGCGTGCGGTCGACAACATCAGGCCGGCAGTCGAAGTTCGATCCCGCCGAGTCGGTGGAAGCTCCTATCAGGTGCCGATCGAAGTCTCCTCACGGCGTTCCAATACTCTGGCCGTACGCTGGCTGGTCACATTCGCCCGCAAGCGCAGGGAGCCGGAAATGCCTCTTCGTCTTGCCAACGAGATCCTTGACGCCTCCAACAACACGGGAGCGGCAGTCAAACGCAAAGAAGATGTCCACAAGATGGCTGAGTCCAACAAGGCCTTCGCTCACTACCGCTGGTAGCCGACACGGAGTAGCCGACAACAGACTCACCCGAACGTTCCAGGAAGGCGGGACCTCGAAAACCTCCGAGACCCGAACCACCGGACGAGGGACGTTCACAACCGAATAACGAGCCGGAGTAATTGAGAGATTGAGCAACGAAGACGCGCTACATCACCTGCGCCAGGTGCCCCTGAGCCGTACCCGAAACATCGGGATCATGGCCCATATCGACGCGGGCAAAACCACCCTGACCGAGCGCATCCTCTATTACACCGGCCGTAACTACAAGATCGGTGAAGTCCACGAAGGCTCCGCGACCATGGACTGGATGGAGCAGGAGCAGGAGCGTGGCATCACCATCACTTCTGCTGCCACCACTTGCATATGGCACGACCACTGGATCAACATCATCGATACCCCGGGTCACGTCGACTTCACCGTTGAGGTGGAGCGCTCCCTCCGGGTTCTCGACGGCGCCGTTGCCGTGTTTGATGGTGTTGCCGGTGTCGAGCCGCAGTCCGAGACCGTCTGGCGTCAGGCCGACCGCTATGAGGTCCCCCGAATCTGTTTCATCAACAAGCTCGATCGCACCGGTGCCGACTTCTACTTCGACGTCGCCTCCATAGTCGAGCGTCTCGATGGCAAACCCCTGGTCATGCAGCTACCCATCGGAACCGAGGCTGATTTCGTCGGCCTCGTCGATCTCGTGGAGATGAGAGCTCACGTCTGGAAGGGCGATGACGGGAAGCACTGGGACACCATTGACATACCGGCCGACCTGGTGGACAAGGCGTCGGAGTACCGCGAGCTATTGCTCGAGACGGTCGCCCAGACCTCTGAGGAACTTCTCGAGGCGTACCTCGAAAACGGTGATCTCACCACGAAGGAGATTCAGGCCGGTGTGCGCGTGGGGACCCTTGCCGGCGACTTCACACCAGTCTTCGGCGGATCAGCCTTCAAGAACAAGGGCGTCCAACTTCTTCTCGATGCCATCATTGCCTACCTTCCCAGCCCGTCCGACTTGTCCGCCATCGTCGGTTTCAAGCCAGGCGACGAGGAAGTCGAACTGGTGCGAAATCTCAATGACGCCGAGCCGTTCAGCGCCCTCGCCTTCAAGATCATGACCGACCCCCACGTTGGAAAACTCACGTACTTCCGCGTCTACTCCGGCCACATGTCCAAGGGTGACACCGTCCTCAACTCGACGACAGGTAAGAAGGAGCGCATCGGTCGTCTCCTCCGCATGCACGCCAACAGCCGTGAGGACATCGAAGACATCTTTTCCGGTGACATCGTCGCCGGAATCGGCTTCAAGGGGACCACCACAGGCGACACTCTCACGGCTGTCGACTCTCCGATCCAGCTCGAGTCGATGGAGTTTCCGGCGCCGGTGATCTCGGTGGCCATCGAGCCCAAGACGAGGTCGGACGAAGAGAGACTCTCATCCTCGCTCCACCGCCTCTCGGAAGAGGACCCCACCTTTCTGGTCCGATCCGACGAAGAGACCGGGCAGACGATCATTTCGGGAATGGGTGAGCTACACCTCGAAGTGTTGGTGGATCGTCTTCTTCGCGAATTCAGGGTCGATGCCACAGTCGGCAAACCACAGGTTGCCTACCGCGAGACAATTCGCAAGGGCATCGAGAAGGTTACTTACCGACACATCAAGCAGACTGGTGGCAGGGGTCAGTACGCCCACGTGGTCATCAACCTGGAGCCCACCGGCCCCGGCGGCGGTTACGAGTTCGTCGACAAGGTCAAGGGAGGCAAGGTCCCCCGCGAGTTCATTCCGTCGGTCGACTCCGGAATCGAAGCCGCGCTCGACCAGGGGATCCTCGCCGGCTACCCGCTGGTCGACGTCCGGGCCATTCTCACGGATGGTTCGTCGCACGATGTCGACTCGTCGGAGATGGCCTTCAAGATTGCCGGGTCAATGGCCCTTCAGGACGCGGCCCGTAGGGCCGGCGTCAAGCTGCTCGAGCCGGTGATGGATGTCGAGGTGACGACTCCCGAGGAGTACATGGGGGACGTCATGGGCGACCTCAATGGCCGTCGCGGCAAGGTCGAGGGGGTGACCCGACGAGGAAACAGCCAGGTCATCAATGCCCAGGTCCCCATGTCGGAGATGTTCGGTTACGCCACCGACCTGCGTTCCAAGACGCAGGGGCGAGCCACCTACTCAATGCAATTCAATTCGTATCAGGACGTGCCTGAGTCGATCGCCGAGGAAATCGTGGCGCATCGTCGTGGTGAGTCGTGAGGGTCAAGACGGACGACTAGGTAAGAGATAGAGGAGTTTGGGAATGGCGAAGGCGAAGTTTGAGCGGACGAAGCCGCATGTGAATGTGGGGACGATTGGTCATATTGATCATGGGAAGACGACGTTGACTGCTGCGATTACCAGGGTGTTGTCGGCGCGGGTTGGTGGGGATAACGAGTTTATGGCGTTTGAGAGTATTGATAAGGCTCCTGAGGAGCGGGAGCGGGGTATCACTATTTCGATTTCTCATGTGGAGTATGAGACGGAGGCTCGTCATTACGCCCATGTGGATATGCCGGGTCATGCTGATTACATCAAGAACATGATTACGGGTGCTGCTCAGGTGGATGGGGCGATCCTGGTGGTTTCTGGTGCTGATGGTCCGATGCCGCAGACTCGGGAGCATGTGTTGTTGGCTCGTCAGGTGGGGGTTCCTTCGATTGTGGTGTTTTTGAACAAGGTGGACATGGTTGATGATGAGGAGCTGTTGGATTTGGTGGAGCTCGAGGTTCGGGATTTGTTGACTGAGTATGAGTTTCCTGGTGATGATTTGCCGGTGGTGCGGGGTTCTGCGTTGGCGGCTTTGGAGGGTGATGATGAGGCGGCGGTGCAGCCGATTTTGGATTTGATGGAGGCGGTTGATTCGTATATTCCGTTGCCGGTGCGGGAGATGGATAAGCCGTTCATGATGGCGGTTGAGGATGTGTTTTCGATTACGGGTCGGGGGACGGTGGTTACTGGTC
>JAPUJM010000050.1 GCA_027296205.1 Actinomycetota bacterium | reverse complement strand
TGCCGCATTTGATGCCAGTGCCAGCGCCCGGTCGAAATCCTGGCGTGCCCGCTCGTACTCACCATTACGGCGATACAACTCCCCCCGCGAGGCATAGAAGGCATGAAAACCGTCTAGTTGGCTCTCCAGGCCGGCAAGGGCCTCCAGCCCCGCGTGAGGACCATCTGCCTGGGCCACAGCGACTGCTCGGTTGAGACCGACGACCGGTGACCCGGTGATCGGCAGCAGCCGGTCGTAGAGCGCGATGATCCTGTTCCAGTCGGTTTCCTCCCAGGACTCTGCGCCTGAATGCTGAGCGGCGATAGCGGCCTGCAAAAGGTAGGTTCCCCAGACCTCACCCCGGGCGGCGTTCTCGACCAGTTCGAGGCCTTCCTGTATCTCAGAGAAGTCCCACTGTGAACGGACCTGATCCTGGAGCAGCACAACGCCACCTGAATCGTCGGTACGTGCCCTTCTCCGGGCGTGCTGAAGCAGCATCAGCGCGAGCAACGCCATCACCTCCGACTCGCCCGACATCAGCCCATCCAGAAGCCGACCCAGTTCGATCGCCGACTCCGCCAACTCGTCACGGACCAGGGCATCACCCGAAGTGGCGAAGTAGCCCTCGTTGAAGATGAGGTAGATCACCACGAGAGCTGCATCGAGACGCCCGGGGAGCTCGTCCCGGGAAGGAACCCGAAAGGGAATACCGGCGTCCCTGATCTTCGCCTTGGCCCGGACCAGCCGCTGGGCCATGGTTTGCTCGGAGACGAGAAACGCATCCGCTATCTCGCGGGTCGTCAACCCACCCAGGGTGCGCAGAGTGAGCGCCACCTGCTTGTCCACGGAGAGTGACGGATGACAGCAGGCGAAGATCATCTGGAGTCTGTCGTCATGGACGGTGGCGCCAAGCATCGGCGCCTTGGGACGTTCCGCCTCGACCTTTTCCAGACTGGCCAACAACTCCTGTTTCCGGGCATACGTCTGCTTGCGTCGGATTCGATCGATGGCGCGGTGCCGGGCCACCGTGGCGATCCAGCCGGCCGGATTGGCCGGCACACCCGAATCGGACCAGGTGCGAAGTGCGTCGGTGAACGCATCCTGAATGGCCTCCTCCGCCAGGTCGATATCCCGCAACTGTCTCGCCAGATTGGACAGCACCAGGGAGTAGGACTCTCGGAAGGCACGATCTATTGCTTCGCGGTGGTCGGTCAAGGAAGTCAGCGCGCTCTCACATGGTTGAAGGTTCGTAGACGGCAATCTCGATCGCAGGCATAAGGTTGGTACAGATGAACACTCGAGTCCGCAAGCTCATTTATGTCGGCGACCCCATGTGCTCATGGTGTTGGGGTTTTGCCCCTGAGATCGAGAGTCTTGCCGATGACTACCCGATTGAGGTCGTTGTCGGCGGGTTGCGCCCCGGACCCTCCGCTCAGCCTCTGGACGACAGGATGGCGGCGTCCCTGCGGCATCACTGGGTCCAGGTCGGCGAGCGAACCGGCCAGCCCTTTGACGCGGCGTTTCTGGATCGCCGCGATGGTTGGGTTTATGACACGGAGCCCGCGGCAGTGGCCGTTGCGGTGATTCGTGAGATGGATGAGCCAAGCACGCTCGGCTATTTCACCACCGTCCAGCACGCCTTCTACGCGGACGGTCGCGATGTCACCGACTTCGACGTCCTCACCGACCTCACCAGCGACCTCGATGTCGATCGCCATGCATTCCGGGACCAACTCGAATCCGACGAGGCAAAGAAGATGGCTTGGGGAGATTTCTCCAGGTCTCGCAACTGGGGCATCGGAGGCTTTCCAGCACTGATTGGCGACCTTGCCGATGGCCAACTCGCCCTGCTGGCGAGTGGCTGGACCGAAGCCAGTGTGATCCGAACGAGAATCAACTCCGTCGGTGAAGCAGCGGCCGTTTGAGAGATCCCTACGTCCCTCAACCCGTAATCCACGCCAACGCTGTCATCTCACCGGGAAGCCACATCTTTGGCCAGGTCGCCATCGGAGCGCACTCCTTCGTCCTGTTTGGCGCCGTCATTCGTGCGGAGCTCGACCGGATCTCGATAGGGAGTGAGACCAACATCCAGGATAACGCCGTCCTCCACTGTGATGAGGATGTCCCCTGCCTCGTGGGAGACCGAGTGACCATCGGGCATTCGGCCGTCGTCCACGGAGCTGTTGTCGAAAACAGTGTTCTGATCGGAGTCGGAGCCAATGCCCTCAACCGAAGCACCATCGGCGAGGGGGCATGGCTCGCCGCCGGATCGGTCCTGGCAGAGGGCAAAACGATTCCACCGTGGACCCTGGCGATGGGGGTGCCGGCCAAGCCGGTGCGTGAGCTGACCGAAGACGAGATCGAGCGGGCCGACGAGGGAGTGGACCACTATCTCCAGCTTGCCGCCGTGTATCGCGAATTCTTCTCCAAACTTCCCTGAGTGAGAACAGTGTGCGGGGTCATCGGCGACCTACGATGGAGACGTGCCCGAGGAGGCCCAGATATCCGGTGTTGGTGGCCCCCGCGAGGCGTGCGGGGTCATTGGCGCCTACTCGACCACGGAGCGAATCTCCCACCTGATCTACTTCGGTCTCTTTGCCCTGCAGCACCGGGGCCAGGAGTCAGCAGGAATCGCCACGTCAGACGGTGAGACCGTCACAGTGTTCAAAGACATGGGTCTCGTCGCCTCAGTCTTCGATGAACCGGCATTGGCGGGTCTCGAAGGCCACATCGGCATCGGTCACACCCGTTACTCCACCACTGGATCAAGCAACTGGGCCAACGCTCAGCCTGCCCATCGACAGGTGGGGAGCACCAGCGTCGCTCTCGGCCACAACGGGAACCTGACCAACACCGAGGAGCTGGCTGCCGCCCTCGGGATTTCGGGGGCGACCACCGATTCCGATCTGATGGCTGAAGGCGTTGCCCGGGCCATCGACGACGAACGCTCCGACTCCCGTGGGTTGGAGATTGCCTTGATGGAGGTGGCACCCACCTGGAAAGGGGCTTTCTCACTGGTGCTCATGGATCAGGGCAGGGTTGTCGGCTTGCGAGACCCCAACGGGTTCAGACCGCTCTGCCTTGGCTCACTCGGCGAGAAAGGCTGGGTCCTCGCATCCGAAACGGCTGCCCTCGATCTCGTCGGCGCCGAGTTCGTTCGCGAGATCGCCGCCGGAGAGATGGTGGTGATCGACGCCAACGGAGTTAGGAGTTACTACCCGTTCGAGGACGTCAAGCCGGGACTCTGTCTGTTCGAGTTCGTCTACTTCGCCCGACCCGACAGTCAGATGTACGGCCGAGGCATTCACGCTGCCCGTTATGAGATGGGACGCGTCCTCTCGGAAGAACATCCCGTCGACGCGGATCTCATCGTGCCGGTGCCAGAGTCCGGCATACCGGCTGCTCAAGGTTTCGCGGCAGCAAGTGGCATCCCGTACACGGATGGCCTGGTCAAGAATCGCTACGTGGGCCGGACGTTCATCGAACCGACCCAGATGCTCCGTGATCAGGGCATCAGGCTCAAACTGAACCCGATCCCCGAGAGCCTGGCGGGCCGGCGGGTGACTCTCGTCGACGACTCCATTGTCCGGGGCTCGACCACGAAGAACTTGGTGACCATGGTTCGCGAAGCAGGCGCGACTGAGGTTCACCTTCGGGTGTCGTCCCCCCCCTATCGCTGGCCTTGCTTCTACGGGATGGACACATCCGACCGATCCACTCTCATTGCCGCCCACAAAGATGTTGATGAGATCCGAGACCTGCTTGGCGCCGACTCGCTCGGCTACCTCTCTCTCGACGGTCTGCTTGGGGCCACCGGCGTTGCCGATGCCGGCTTCTGCACGGCCTGTCTAACGGGGGTCTACCCCACCGAAATACCGGACACGACCGACAAACTCCATCTCGAGAGATCCTGACATGACCTCCTACCGCGATGCGGGGGTGGACCTGGACGGCGCAACCAGACACGTGGCCAATATCTCCGATGCGGTGCGGTCGACATGGACCGAGGATGTCGTTGGGGCCTTTGGGGGATTTGCCGCGGGCATCGAGATCCCATCGGACTACGACAACCCGGTCTTGATGATGTCCACCGACGGGGTCGGGACAAAGCTGAGCCTGGCCCGACGGGTGGGCGTATGGGACGGGGTAGGAGCCGACCTGGTCGCCATGTGCGTCGATGACCTCGCCGCGGTCGGAGCCGAGCCCCTCGGATTCGTCGACTACATGGCTGTGGGATCGCTTCGACCCGAACGGGACACGGCGATTGTGAGATCGGTAGCCCGCGCCTGTCGCGAGGCCGGCTGCGCCCTTCTCGGTGGTGAGACCGCAGAGCATCCCGACGTCATGGAAGCCGATGCGGTCGACCTGGCCGGCGCGGTCATGGGGGTTGTGGAGAAGGGGCAAGAACTGGGCCCCCATCTGGTCACCGATGGTGACGTCATCGTCGGTCTCCTATCCCCCAACCTGCGATCCAATGGCTTCTCCCTGGTCAGGGTGGTGTTTGGCGATGACATCGAGAACCACGCAGCGGTGTTTCTCGAGCCGTCGATTATCTACTCGCCAACTGTTCTCGAGTCTGTTGCGACAGGCGGCGTCCACGCGGCCGCCCACATCACCGGTGGTGGCATCGCCGGAAACCTTGCCCGGGTCATCCCCAAGGGTTTGGGCGCCATCGTCGACACTTCGGCCTGGGAGATTCCGGCAGTATTCGATCTCATCTCCGATCGCGGAGTGGATCAGAACGAGATGTTCTCCACGTTCAACATGGGGATCGGTTTCTGCATCGTCGTTGAGCGAGGTGCCGCAAACGACGTGCTTGCCGCCGTCGGTCGACACCACCCGACAGTCATCGGTCGGATCTCAAACGGCGGTGGAGTGACGCTGACTTGAGCTTTGCAGAGGCAACCGCCGTCGTCCGTCAAGACGAGACGAGCTACACGGGACGAATCCATTCGGGATGGGACATCTTCGAAATAGCCAATGGCGGCTATGTCCTGACAATCGCCGCCAGGGCCATGACGCATGAGGCTCAAGGGCGCGAATTGGTCTCGATCACGGGTTACTTCACCAATCCCGGCCGATCCGGGCCGATAGCCGTCCAGGTCAGGCCGGTCAAGGTAGGTAAGGAGTTCTCAACCTTCCACGCCGATGTCTCCAGTGATGAGCGCCCCCTGCTCACCGTCATTGGGACCTACGCCAAATCCGCTCGCAAAATCAGCGATAGCAGCCTCGTCGATATGCCTACCTTCGACCTGCCACCTCCCCACGAGTGCGTGCGAGCCACTCCGTCGACCGATGGCCCCTTTCCCCCGCCCCTGATGGACAAGGTGAGGGTCATGATTCACCCTGAAGACGCCGCCGGCCTCATGGGGGAGCGCACCGGGATAGCCCGGGTGCGAGGTTGGTTTCGACTGCTCGAAGGTGAAAAACCCGATCCGTTGGCGGTAGTGCTGGCATCCGATGCCTTCCCTCCTGCGGTGTTCAATGCCAATCTGCCATTCAAATGGACGCCAACGCTCGAGTTGACGGTGCACATTCGTAACCCCCATCCTGGCGGCTGGCTCAAGTGTCATTTTCGCACCCGGTTTGTCACCGGGGGCTTCCTCGAGGAGGATGGTGAGTTCTGGGACGAGGAGGACAATCTCGTTGCCCAGTCGAGACAGCTAGCTCTGGTGCCCCGATAGGACCGTGTCGATCTCGGCGACAAGCGCCGTCTTCCGCTGATCGTCGAGAAATGACGATGTGATCGAGTTGCGTGCCAGGCCGGCGAGATCATCGGGTCCCCAACCGAGAGACCTCTCCAGGGCCAGGTAGTTGTCTCCGACATAACCGCCGAAGTAGGCCGGATCGTCGGAGTTGACGCTCACGAGCAGCCCAACTTCGACCATGACGGCAATCGGATGATCCTCGAGTCGATCCACGACTTTGGTAGCCAGATTCGATAGCGGGCACACTGTCAACGGCACCTGATCACTTCTCAGACGCTCCACCAAATGCGGGTCCTCGAGACTTCGAACCCCATGGTCGATCCGCTCGACCCCCAGCGTATCGAGAGCACCGGTCACGTAATCGGGTGGGCCCTCTTCTCCAGCGTGCGCTACCGCTCTCAGACCGAGGTCCCTCGCCAAACTGAAGGCAGCAGAGAACAACTCTGGCGGGTTACCCACCTCAGAGGAATCGAGACCGACTGCAATCACCCCGTCGAGATGGGGCTCCGCAGCGATAAGTGTGGCCACGGCCTCCTCGCCACTGCGGTGTCGGAGAAAGCAAAGGATCAGATCGGCCGTCACACCAGAACGAGACCGGGCGTCGGCGATGGCCTCACGGAAGCCTCCCATAACGACCTCGAGCCCAATTCCTCGCTCGGTATGGGTCTGGGGATCAAAGAAGATCTCGGCGTGACGCACCCCATCGG
>JAPUJM010000005.1 GCA_027296205.1 Actinomycetota bacterium | reverse complement strand
CTCGGACGAAATCCATGCCGTTCTGACCTATGAGGTGTCGGAGCACATACCGTCAGCATCGTATTATCAGGAGACGGTGGTAACCGTGACCTCGGCCTCCAAGGCTTGGAACCTGCCGGGTCTCAAATGCGCTCAGGTTGTCTTGACCAACGACGGGGACATTGGCCCATGGAGCGATTATTTCACCCTCGAAAAGAGGGTGGCGGTGGGCACCTTTGGATTGATCGCCAGTGCCGCCGCCTACACCGAGGGCGTGGCATTCCTGAACGAGGTCATGGTGCGTCTCGAGGCGAACCGCAGACTGCTTGGCGATCTCATCGCAACCCACCTGCCGGCCGTTGGGTACACCCCACCGGAGGCCACGTATCTCGCCTGGCTCGACTTCCGGCCGTACGGGTTGGAAACCCCTGCGGAGTTTCTGCTGGAGCACGCCCGCGTGGCGTTGTCCGAAGGGGCTCAATTCGGTCCCGGGGGTGAGGGTCACGCCCGTCTCAATTTCGCCACATCCCCATCCATCCTCACCGAGATCGTCGAACGGATCGGCGCAGCGCTGTAACGATTGGAGCCTCCTTCAGGCTCGGTCGTGACGTCCCAGTATCCGATCGATCGCCACGAGACGCCGCCTGATCTCGCTCTCCTCGCCATGACCTCCCGGTCTGAAGATCACCTGGGGCTCCACTCCGTCGGGAAAATACTGCTGAGCGACGACTCCCTTCGGGTCATCATGCGGGTAGACGTAGTCCTCACCGTGCCCGAGGATGCGGGCGCCCTGATACCCCGTGGAGCGAAGGGGAAGCGGGACGCTTGGCGTTGGCCCCTTCTGGACCAGCTCCTCACCTGCCTGGATCGCAAGACCGACCGAGTTCGACTTTGGGGCGGTTGCGAGATAGATCGTGGCGTGGGCGAGGTGATATGTCGCTTCTGGAAGCCCGACATACGCCAGGGCCTGTGAGGCGGCAACTGCCACCTGAAGGGCACCTGAATCGGCCAGCCCGATGTCCTCCGATGCCAGGATCACCAGTCTCCGAACGATGAACTCCGGGTCTTCACCTCCCTCCAGCATCAGAAAGAGCCAGTAGAGAGCCGCATCGGGGTCGGAGCCTCGTACCGATTTGATGAACGCCGAGATCACGTCGTAGTGAGAGTCGCCGGTCTTGTCGTAGCGGACGAGTCTGCGCTGTAGCGCTTCGGCAACGTCCGCTTCGGAGATCTCGGATCTGTCCTCGGCTTCGGCGAGAAGAGCCGCCACCTCTAGTGCGTTCAGCGACTGTCGGGCATCACCACCGGTACGGGTCGCCAATTCGACGGCTACGTCAGATGAAAGCTCGAGGTCCATTGCTCCGAGACCTCGATCACCATCTCGCAATGCCGATTCCAGTAGCCGGCTCAGGTCCTCGGGAAGGAGTGGCTCGAGACGAAACAGTGTCATCCGGCTCATCAGAGGACCGTTCACCTCGAAGAATGGGTTCTCGGTGGTGGCTCCGATAAGTGTCAGTATCCCGTCTTCCACTCCCGGCAGGAGGGCGTCTTGTTGGTTCTTGGCGAACCGGTGAATCTCGTCCAGAAAGAGCACCGTTCTCCGCTCGTCGGTCGCCAGCCTTCCCTTGGCGTCGGCGAGTACCAGGCGAATGTCCTTCACTCCGGCTGATGTGGCAGAAAGGGTTGCGAACTCGGCGTCTGCTTGCGCAGCCACGAGACGGGCCAGAGTTGTCTTGCCTGTGCCCGGGGGGCCCCAGAGCAGCATCGAGACGAGGCGGCCAGACTCCACTATTCGTCTAAAGGCGGAACCGGGGGAGAGAAGATTGGGCTGTCCCACCACCTCATCGAGAGTTCTCGGGCGCATGCGTGTCGCCAGCGGCGCCGAGGAGAATGCCAGGTCGTCGGCCCTTGCGGAGAATAGGTCGCTCATCGATGACTGACGCTAACCAGTGGAGCATTTAGAGTGCCGCTGATGACCACCACCACCGTCATGCCGGCTCCCGCGGCGCGACTGGTTCGGCGTTACTACATGTACGGCGGCCTGTACACGCTGGCCGCCTCGATCATCTGGGGTGTCAACACCCTGTTTCTGCTCGATGCGGGCTTGTCGATATCTGAGGTCTTCATCGCCAACGCGGCATGGGCCGCGGGAACGATGATCTTCGAGATTCCCACCGGAGTCGTGGCCGACACTGTAGGGCGGCGGATCTCTTTTCTCCTGTCGCTTGTGGTCCTGGCGATCACCACGCTCGTCTATGTGGGTCTTGCCCAGGTGGGCGGTGGGTTGGTCGCCTTTGCCGTGGTTTCGGTGCTCATCGGTCTCGGTTTCACTTTCTATTCCGGGGCGATGGAGGCCTGGCTCGTCGATGGGCTTCGGTTCCACGGGTACGACGGAGAGTTGGACCGGGTGTTCAGCCGGGGGCAGATGGTCAGCGGCGCGGCGATGCTGGTGGGCACTGTCAGTGGGGGTCTGCTTGGTCAGATCGATCTCGCCATCCCGTTTCTGGTGCGTACGGGGCTTCTTCTGGTGCTGCTGGTGTTGGCGTTCATCGGAATGCATGATCTGGGTTTCGAGCCACGTCATGTCCCGTTACGGGAGATCCCCGCAGAGGCCGCAAAGATCGGGCGTGCCGGGGTCCGATTCGGCTGGCATCATCGCTCGCTGCGGCTGCTGATGCTGGCAACCGCGGTTCAGATGGGGGTCTTCGCCTGGGCCTGGTATGCCTGGCAGCCATATTTCCTCGAATTGCTCGGTCAGGACCTTGTGTGGGTGGCGGGAGTGGTGGCGGCCCTGCTCGCGATCTCGATGATGCTGGGGAACGGGATCGTCGGGATAGTCACCCGGTGGTGTGGGCGTCGGACCACGCTGTTCCTCTGGGCCGGTGGTGTTTTCTCTATCGCCCTGATCGGTGTCGGTGTCGTCGATTCCTTCGTTCCAGCGGTGGCGCTGTTGTTCTTGGGTGGTGTTGCTCTCGGTGCTCAAATGCCGGTTCGCCAGGCGTTCGTGCACAATGTGGTGCCATCTGAGCAACGTGCCACCGTGGTGTCCTTCGACTCGATGATCTCGGGCGGCGGGAGCGTTGTGGGTCAGATCGGTCTTGGCGCCCTTTCGGATCGACAAGGATTCTCTGTCGGATACGTGGTCGGCGGTCTGGTGACGCTTCTGGCAATGCCCTTGCTCGTACTGGTTCGCCGCCAACGAGACGATTCCGACTTTTTCGAGGGCTCCAGACCGGAGTTCACTTGTGCCGCCCCGGGTGTGCCGGCCGTCTCTGGGGTGGATGGTGGGGTGACCGTAGAGAACACCTGAGGCGACATCCGAGACCACGTCGGGGCATGACTTTCTAGCTGCCTGGAAGGTGTATAAAGGTGGAAGGTCGACTCGAGGAGGTAAGGCATGTCGACTGTCATGGATGAATTAGTCCTGTCAGCACATGCCGAAGGCTGGTTGCATATGGGAGGTTGGGGGTGGGGGATGGCCATCTTCGGCTTGGTGTTCATGGTGCTGATAGTGGTGTTCGTGGCTTGGCTGATTTGGCTGGCCACTCGTCGGTCAGGGTCATTTCGCGACGGCCGTCGTGGTGCTGTCAATCTTCTCGATGAGCGCTATGCCCGTGGTGAGATCGACCGCGACGAGTACCTACAGCGAAAAGGCGATCTCGAGAAATGACAGCTCAGCCTCTGGGCGCGAGGTTGTTGCTGTTGCTCGCCGTTCTGATGCTGGTCGCCACCGCTTGCAGTGGCGGAGCAGACGACCAGGTCGCCGAACAGGACCCGGTATTGGTGGCCAAGGGCGGCGAGCTCTACAAGGCCTCGTGCGCCGAATGTCACGGAAGCGACCTGCGGGGGACAGACAAGGGCCCTTCTCACCTGTCGATCCTCTATCAGCCGGGTCATCATGGTGACGGGGCGTTTCAGATCGCGGTCCTGATCGGTTCCACTGCCCATCACTGGGACTTTGGGCCGATGCCACCGGTCGAAGGGCTCAGCGAGGATGACGTGGAGGCGATCACCGCGTTCGTCCGTCAGCGTCAACGCGAGGAAGGATTCGAGCCTTATCCACCATGATTGGGCCACCGTGACCGCCTGATTCCTCACCGGCCGGCATTTTGGCAGGTACTCTCGGAATCGATCAAATGCGAGAGGAGGTGATGATGAAGAGAAGCTACCCCCGTCTCGAACAGGCACTCGTGAGAGAGAACGGTGCCCTCCGGCCTGCCAGTTTCGAGGAGGCGATCGAGAAGGCTGCAGCCGGTTTGTACCCATACCGGGGTGACTCGTTTGGCATGTTCAGTTGTTCCAAGGCCACCAACGAGACCAACTACATCGCCCAGAAATTTGCCCGGCTCGTCATGGCCAGCAACAACATCGATAGCTGCAACCGCACTTGACACGCTCCTTCCGTCGTCGGTCTGGCGGCAGTGTTCGGAGCCGGTGGGGGCACTAGCTCCTACCGGGAGATCGAAGAGACAGATCTCATCATCATGTGGGGCTCCAACGCCCGTGAGGCGCACCCCATCTTCTTTCATCACGTCCTCAAGGGCGTGCGCAACGGCGCCCGCATGTTTGCCGTCGATCCTCGGCGGACCTCCACGGCAGCGTGGGCCGACGTCTGGCTGGGCATCGACGTCGGTTCTGACATCGCCCTGGCCAACGCGGTGGGCAGAGAGATCATCCACCAGGGCCTGCAGGACCAGGAGTTCGTCGACGAGGCCACCGAGGGCTTTGACGACTACGCCGCCGGCGTGGAGGAATACACCCTCGAGAAGGCCGAAACGATCACCGGTGTTCCGGCCGAGGCCATCAGGCAACTAGCCCACGAGTACGCCCAGGCTGAAACGGCACAGCTCTGCTGGACGCTTGGGATCACCGAGCATCACAACGCCACTGACAATGTCCTCGCCCTGATCAACCTCGCCCTGCTCACCGGTCATGTCGGTCGGTATGGCTCGGGGGTGATCCCGTTGAGGGGTCAGAACAACGTGCAGGGTGGCGGCGACATGGGCGCTCTTCCCAACAAACTCCCCGGTTTCCAGGACGTCGAGGACGACGAGAAGAGGGCGAAATTCGAGGCTGTATGGGGTGCCGAGGTTCCGGCAAAGGCCGGCAAGCACATCAGCCTCATGCATGAGGCGATGGATCAAGGGGATCTCACCGCTCTCTACATCATCGGTGAAAACCCCCTCCAGTCTGAAGCCGACAGCACCGAGATGCGGCGGCGGCTCACCAACCTCGACTTCCTTGTTGTCCAGGACATCTTCCTGACCGCGACGGCGGAACTGGCCGATGTGGTGCTTCCCGCCGCCGGCTGGGGCGAGACAGAAGGGACTTTCACGTCCAGCGAACGCCGGGTGCAACGGGTCCGTCGGGCCGTCGACCCGCCCGGCGAGGCTCAGGACGACATCGCCATTCTCTCGGCGGTGGCACGTGCGATGGGACATCCCTGGGTCACGCCCACCGCTGAGGAAGCCTGGGATGAGATGCGTCAACTCTCGCCGCTTCACGGAGGGATGACATATGGGCGGCTCGAGGAGTTGGGAGGGCTTCAGTGGCCTTGCCCCGACGTTGACCATCCGGGCTCGCTGTTCCTTCACGCACGTCTCTGGGAGAGACCCATCTCCGGTCACCGGGCGCCATTCCACGTGGTCGAGGATGACCCACCGGTGGACACCTTGACGGAGGAATTTCCGATTCGACTCACCACAGGACGACGTCTCGACTCCTTCAACACAGGGGTGCAGAGCGGTCGCTATTCGTCACCACGGCGAATTCCTGGCGTACTCGACCTGTCACCGGAGGACGGAGCGTCTCTCGGTGTTTCCGAGGGCGATCAAGTGACTGTCACCTCCCGCCGGGGGAGTCTCCAGGCTCCGGTTCGTTTCGACCGCTCCCTTCGCCCGGGTTTGGCCTTCATGTCGGTCCATTTTCCGGACGACGTTGACGTCAACGTCCTGACCATCGACGCATGGGATCCGAAATCGGGGACCGCCGAATTCAAGGCAACCGCCATCAGGGTCGAGGCTTTGGTATCCGTCTGATGGATCTCCGCGCTCTTCTCGATCGTCCCACAGACGCAGAGCGGGTGGCTGTCGACGACCTGCTTGGTCCGAGCGAGCCATTCAACGGTCGGGTCGCCTACGGAGGCCACCAAGTCCGAGACCAGAGACAGATGCTGCTCCCGGCCCTTCATGTCGTGCAGGACGCCGTCGGGTCGGTCAGCCGGGGTGCCCTCGGCTACATCTCGGAGCGGCTCACCATTCCACCCGCGGAGGCATACGGCGTTGCCACCTTCTACTCCCTGTTCAAGACCGACCAACCAGAGGGGACCGCCATCCATGTCTGCGATGACATCGTCTGCTCCCAATATGGGGCGGAGGATCTGATTCAGGCATTGGGGGGATCAGCGCTTTCATGGGAGCGAAGCCCCTGTCTTGGTCAGTGTGAGCGGGCTCCGGCGGTGATGTTTCACCATCCCGGCCAGGGTTATGGGAACGCCGCCCCGGTCGACTCCGACACAGTTGGCAATGTCATCTTCGATGAGCTTCCGCCCGGTGTGGTTCACCAAGACCAATCTCAGCTGCGACTGTTGAGACGGATCGGACGCGTCGATCCGGCCAGTCTCCAGGCCTATCGGGAGTCCGGTGGTTATGAGGCCCTGACCCGTGCCATCGAGCTCGGTCCCGACGGTGTGATCTCGGCGCTGGACGAATCTGGTCTCAAGGGCAGGGGTGGCGCCGCCTTTCCCATCGGCATCAAGTGGCGGGGAGTGGCAGATGCTCCAGGACCGGACAAGTATGTGATAGCCAACGGTGACGAGTCCGAACCGGGCACCTTCAAGGACCGTCTCCTGATGGAAGGCGACCCGTTTGCTGTCGTTGAGGCGATGACCATCTATGGATATGCCACCGGCTCGACCAAGGGCTACATCTACGTGCGTGGCGAGTACCCGACCGCCGAGAAACGTCTTAGCGAGGCCATCGTGATGGCAACTGAGGCCGAGCTGCTGGGCACAGATGTGGCCGGTGCCGACTTCGAGTTCGATCTCGAGGTTCGACGGGGTGCCGGCGCCTACATCTGTGGTGAGGAGACTGCCCTGTTCGCCTCGATCGAGGGCTATCGGGGGGAGCCGAGACAGAAACCGCCGTTTCCCACACAGCGTGGTGTGTTTGGCAAACCCACCGGGATCAACAACATCGAGACGTTGCTGGCCACGCTCGAGGTCATCACGGGCGGGGCCAGGGAGTTCGCTCAGGTGGGGACCGAGCAATCCGCCGGTCCTAAGTTGTTCTGCGTTTCCGGCGCTG
>JAPUJM010000049.1 GCA_027296205.1 Actinomycetota bacterium | reverse complement strand
ATCAACACCACGAGGGGCTTGCTGGAGGTAGATCAGGCTGAGCTCGAGTTGATGCGGTCGGTGGCGGCGACCCCGGCCGAGACGATGCGTCGGGTGAGGATTCCCCATGCCCTTCCGTTCTTCTTTGCCTCTCTCAAGGTCGCCAGCGCCCTGTCGTTGATCGCGGCGATCGTCGCCGAGTACTTCGGCGGCCCCCAGGACGTTCTCGGCCAGTACATCATCAATCGGGCGAATCTCTTTCAATTCCCTGATGCCTGGGCGGCGATCATGGTGGCTTCGATTCTCGGCGTGGCCTTCTATGTGGTGATTCTTGTTGCAGAGCGACTGGTCATGCCCTGGCACGTGTCGTTCCGAGCCGGCGAGTAGAGACGTTTTTCCCACTCTGCGCAACCCGGGCAGGTTCCCGGATATGGTTCACGTCCAACATCAATGAGGAGGAACAGATGAAGCCGACCGAATGGGGACGTCACATCCTGTGGCTGACAGCCCTGGCAATGGTCCTGGCAGCTTGTGGTGACAGCGGCGACGGGGGAGCGGTTGTCGAGGAATGCGATGAGGTAGATGCGGTGACCTTGCAGCTGCAGTGGTTCGCCCAGTCCCAGTTCGCCGGCTACTACGTTGCCCTCGACAACGGCTTCTACGCCGATCAGTGTCTCGATGTCGAGATCCTCGAGGGCGGGGTCGACATCGTACCCCAGCAGGTTCTCGCCACCGGTGGCGCCGAGTTTGGTTTGGCTTGGGTGCCCAAGGCCCTGGTCTCCAATGAGGGCGGCGCCGACATCGTCAACATTGCCCAGGTGTTCGAACGGTCGGGCACCCTCGAGGTCTCGTTTGCCGACTCCGGGATCGAATCTCCGGAGGACTGGGCCGGGAAGAAGGTTGGGAACTGGGGGTTCGGCAACGAGTTCGAGTTGACCGCGGCCATCTCCAAGTTCGGCGTCGAGGATGTCGAGTTGATAGGTCAGGACTTCACCATGAATGCTCTGCTCAACGGCGAAATCGACGCCTCCGAGGCCATGATCTACAACGAGTACGCCCAGGTGCTGGAGGCGATCAACCCCGATACCGGTGAGCTGTACCAGCCGGAGGATCTGAACGTCATCGACTTCAACGACGTCGGCACGGCAATGCTTCAAGATGCGGTTTGGGTCAATGCAGAATGGATTGCCGAGGCGGGCAACGAGGACATCGCGGTCCGGTTCCTCACCGCGTCGTTCCGGGGCTGGGTCCACTGTCTGGATGATTTCGACAACTGTGTCGATGTGGTCCTCGCCAATGGATCGACCCTCCCGGCGGGACACCAGGAGTGGCAGCTCAACGAGATCCTGGCTCTGATCTTCCCGGCGACCAACGGCATTGGTGTCATGAACACCGCTCTCTGGGACCAGACGGTCGAGATCGCCACCGAGCAGATCCCTGATCTTCAGGGTGTCACCGTTTCCGACGATGCCTACCGGACGGATCTCGCAGAGAAGGCCATCGCCAATCTCTCCGATTCGGATACCGATGGGGACGGCTACTCCCATCGTGACATCGAACTCAAGGAAGGCGGCGAATAGACCAGAATCGCCTTGATCCGGTATTGGCCCGAAGTTGACCGAAGCGGCCATCCACGGCCGCCGGGATCTTATCGGCCTTCCAGGAGAACGTGATCATCGTCGCAACCGACGCATCTCGAATCTGAGTCGAACGCTCGGGGCTTAGAGAAAGGGGGGCTGTCGGCAACCCTTTCTGGTTCCGTCGTCTCCTGATGTCGCTAGTTTCGTCGGCATAGGAGGATCAATCGATGTACGAGCCTCGGCCTGATGACATGTTTACGTTCGGCCTTTGGACAGTGGGCAACGTTGGCAGCGATCCTTTCGGCGGCCCGGTGAGGCGCCGCTTGAGCCCGGTGGAGATCGTGGCCCTTCTGGCTGAGGTCGGCGCCTACGGCGTCAACTTCCACGACAATGACCTGGTGCCCATCGACGCCTCGTGGGCACAACGCGAACAGATCGTCGCCGAGTTCGAGAAGGCGCTGGACGAAACCGGGCTGGTCGTCCCGATGGCGACCACCAATCTGTTCTCCCACCCGGCGTTCCGCGACGGCGCGTTCACCGCGAGCGATTCTTCGGTGCGGGCGTACGCACTGCGGAAAACGATGGACGCGATCGATCTCGGTGTCGAGCTCGGGGCCACGACGTACGTGTTCTGGGGAGGTCGCGAGGGGGTCGAGACCGACGCGTCGAAGGATCCGGTTGTGGCGCTCGAACATTATCGCGAGGCCATGAATTACCTGACCGGCTACGTGAAGGATCAGGGATACGACCTGCGGTTTGCCCTCGAGTCGAAACCCAACGAGCCAAGAGCCGACATCTACCTGTCGACAACCGGCTCCATGCTGGCCTTCATCGAGACGCTCGATGACTCCGAGATGGTCGGTGTCAATCCCGAGGTAGCGCACGAGCACATGGCTGGCCTCAATTTCCTTCACCATGTTGCTCAGGCGTGGTCGATGGAAAAGCTGTTCCACATCGACTTGAACGATCAGACCCCGGGGCGGTACGACCAGGACCTCCGTTTCGGATCGGTGAGCATCAAGCAGGCGTTCTTCCTCGTGAAGTTCCTCGAGGACGTCGGGTACTCAGGGAGCCGTCACTTCGACGCTCACGCCTATCGAACCGCCGACTACGACGACGTCAAGGCATTCGCTCGGGGATGCATGCGCACATATCTGATCCTCAAGGAAAAAGGCCACGAATTCAACGTCGACCCGGCCATCCAGGCACTGCTCTCACAGATCAATGCCGACGATGGCCCCTTTTCCTCCCCGGTCGGTGCATACACCCGATCCGGCGCCCAAACGCTGAGGGAATTCGAGTTCGACCGCGATCAGCTCGGGGCTCGGTCGCAGCCGTATGAGGAGCTCGACCAGTTGACGATCGACCTGCTGCTTGGAGTGCGATGACGGAAGATTCGTGTCCGGTGTTGTCGCAGTTTCGTCTGTAGCGCATCGTTGAGCCTCTATCTCGGCATCGACACGTCGACGACAGCAACTAAGGCCCTTCTGATGGATGACGACGGCGGTGTCATCGCAATCGGCCGATCTGAGTATGAGTTCCAGACCCCGCGACCGCTGTGGTCGGAGCAATCGCCCCATATCTGGTGGGAAGCGACGATCGATGCGATTCGACACCTCTCAACCCAACCGGGCGTCGATTTGGGATCTGTTGGAGCGGTAGGGCTGACAGGACAGATGCATGGGTTGGTCTTGCTCGACCAAACACGGCAGGTGTTGCGGCCGGCCATTCTGTGGAATGACCAGCGGACTCAGGTCCAGTGTGACGAGATTAGAAGCCGGGTCGGGCCGGAACGGCTGATCCAAATCACAGGTAACGACGCGTTAACCGGATTCACCGCGCCGAAGATTCTGTGGGTTCGTGACGACGAGCCGGAGGTCTACCGGCGGGTGTCTCACGTCCTGCTTCCGAAGGACTACGTCCGACTCATGCTCACCGACCGCCTGGCTGCCGACAAGGCAGACTCATCGGGGACGCTTCTGTTCGATCTCGCCGAGCGCGAATGGTCGACCGAGCTTCTCGAGGCTCTGGACCTCGACCCGCGCTGGTTTCCCGAAACCTTTGAAGGCCCGGAGGTGACCGGGTATATAGGTAGAAGCGCGGCCAAGGCGACCGGTCTGAGAGAGGGAGTGGCCGTCGTCGCCGGGGCAGGCGACCAGGCCGCCAATGGCGTCGGTGTCGGTGCGGTGAGCCCTGATGTGCTTGCGATCAGTCTCGGAACCAGTGGCGTGGTGTTCGCAACCTTCGATCGCCCGATGGTCAGGGAGCCATTGCAGGCCTTCTGTCACGGCGTGCCCGACACCTGGCACCTGATGGGTGTGATGCTCTCCGCCGCCGGGAGTCTCCGATGGTTTCGAGATTCGATCGCCCCCGACCACGACTATGGCGGACTCGACCGACTTGCCGGGGAAGTGGCGCCGGGGGCTGAGGGGTTGATCTTCCTCCCCTACCTCACAGGTGAGCGCACCCCCCACTCCGACCCCACTGCTCGGGGAGCTTTCGTCGGCCTCACCGTGCGGCACGGGATCGGGCACCTTGCGAGATCGGTCATGGAGGGAGTCGC
>JAPUJM010000048.1 GCA_027296205.1 Actinomycetota bacterium | reverse complement strand
TCCGCAGGTTGCAGGTTGAAGGATCCGAGCGGGATCCACCGGCTGACGTTGTTCACAGAATCAAACACGAAAACTGCCAGAAGCAGCAACAGGGTCACCACCGAGATCATGGGGACGATGCCCCGGTACTCGCGATAGTCGATGTTGGAAACGACGAGATAGATGATGAGGCCCGCCGCAACAAATATCATCTGGCGTTCCATGGAGAAGGTACCCGAGTCACGGGTAGCCGAATAGATCATCAGCAACCCGAATCCGGAAAGGGCGAGCATCGTCGCGAAGAGAATGCGGTCGAACTTGTTGTCACGCCGGACAACGGCGACCTCGCGAATTCTGGTGAGAACAGTCATCAGTCCGTCTTCTCGCCCGCAACGATCGGGGTGGGCTGGTTGCCCATCAGGTATTGGAGGATGTGCCGTGCCACTGGTGCGGCGATCCGTCCACCCGAGCCGCCTTCTTCCACGAGAACTACCACGATGTACTGCGGGCTGTTTAGTGGGGCAACGCCGACGAACCAGGCGTGGTTGTCCTTGTTGGCGGAAATCTCTGCCGTACCTGTCTTGCCACCAATCTGATCGAGACCGTCACCGAAGTCGCGGAACGCCGCTCGAGCCGTGCCCGAGCTCACCACCCGACCCAGGTCGCTTAGAAGCGATTTCCGTGTGGCCGAAGTGATCGGGACTGTGCGTACCCGCGGCGAGGTGATCTCTTCCACCGTGTCACCGGACGAATCAATCACCCGACTCACAACTCGTGGTTCCATGACACGCCCACCGTTGACCAGGACCGCATAGGACACCGCCACCTGGAGAGGTGTGGCCTCAAATGCTCCCTGGCCGATGGCAAAGTCCATCAGATCTCCACCCTGCCAAATGGCCCCGTCCGCGGCGAGGCGACTTGGATGCAGCAGACCGGCGTCTGGATTATCTCTCTGTATTTCCGCCCTGCGCTCGAATTCCGCTCTGCTCGGAATCGTGCCGTCGACTTCACCGCCGAGATCGATGCCAGTTGCCGACCCGTAACCGACATCGCCGGCCCAGTCCTGAATCACTGTTTCTCTCGCCGTTCCGTCCAAGGCTAGATAGGTGCCGAGGCCTGCCGCCCAAAAGAATTTGTTGCAGGAGTTCTGCAGAGCTTCGTGAATATCGAGCCATCCAAAACTGGTGATACCGTCGTACCAGTCGCGCTTCACCTGTTGCGAGCCGTCGGCCAGCTCGGGAAGAATGAACTTTCCGTCGCAATTGACCCGGCGGTCGGGTATGTCGACATCGTCCCGATCAGGAAACGGAAGATTCTCTTCCTCGATCACCGTGTATGTGATCGCCTTGAACGTCGAGGCGGGCGGGTAGCGACCACCAATCGCCCTGTTGAACAGTGCCTCTCGCTCGTTCAACTCGGCAAAGGTCTCGGCGTGTATTCCCTCCACAAACAGTTGCGGATCGAAATCCGGCACTGAGGCGAGGGCCAGAATCTCAAAGGTCTTGGCATTCAGGACAACCGCGGCAGCCTTCTCGGTCACGGTGAACACGTCCTCCCCGGCCAGATGGTCGACATCCTTGACCGCATTAGACAGGGCAATCCCCTCTTCGAGAGCAAGCTCGACGAGTTGCTGCAGGTCGAGATCAATGGTGAGCTCGAGGGAGTTACCGGGAATCGGGGCAAGGGGGGGCCTTTGATCGATGATCTCGCCGCGTCGTACTCGATACTCCAAGATGCCTGACGTTCCCTGAAGAAACTGGTCATAGGCACTCTCGACGCCCAGCCTGCCGATCCGGAGGTTCAAGTCGATATCGGGGTTTTCCTCGACCTCGGCCTCGTCGGGAAGCCCGAGATGGCCGATAACGTGCGCCAGAGTCGGACCTGACAGATAGACACGCTCCGGAACCTTGGCGATCTCCACCCCAGGAAGGACATCGAGCAGCTCGTTTATCTGATATGCGAGTTCGTTGGACACGACGGCCACTTGGAAGCGAGCGTTGATACCTTCCTTCTCATAGACCGCGTCGAGCTCGTCGGCGTCGATGGCGAGCAGCGCCGAAAGACGCTTGATCAGATCTTCACGTTCCTCCGGCTCGACGAAGGTGCGGTCTATGACCACTGCGGGAGCCATTCGGCTTGTGGCCAGCAAAACCCCGTTGCGGTCGCGGATGTCTCCCCTTGGGGCGTAGGTCGTCTTCTGGATCCAGGTCTGCTCCTCGGCCGCCCGTGCGATTGCCGGGCCTTCGGCAACCTGAACAAACCACAGGCGCAGCCCCACAACCGAGAACATGGCGACGAACGCAATCCCGAGGATGCCGAGCCTGACAGCAAATTTCATGAGAAACGAAACGCGGTTGTGTCGCCGTCAACCAACCTGACGAAGAGGGGGCCTGCCAGACCGGCGAGCAACAGATTGGCCAACGGCACAACGAGCAGCCGACTTGCCACGTTCGCGCCCAAAAGGCTGGTCTGCCCGAACAGGGTTCCGATGAGAACCAGGAGAACAACTCCGATGAGAGTGAGTATCCCCGCCCACAGCGCCACCGCGAATCGACCAATCTCGGCGCGCTCCCTGGTCCGCAATGCAACGTAGGCGACCGTTGTGAAAACGATGGCGCGCAGCCCGAGCAGGGACGACCCGAGAAGATCGACGAGCAACCCCGAAAGAAACGCAGTTCCGAGGATGAGCTCGGGACGAATTCGAGTGAGGGCGAGAAGGATAACGAACAACATCACCAGGTCGGGGGCGATGAAGCGGATCCGACCGAACAGGGTGGTTTGGGTCACAACCGCAAAGAGGAGAATCGTCGCGACGATGAGGCGCCGGGGAATCCTGATCAGCGGTCCCCTTCTGTCGTCGTTGTAGTCGAGGTCTCTCTAGCGGTTGTAGTCGTCTCGGCCGGGACGGTCGCCTCACCGCTGCTCGCTGTGATGGGATCCGGTGGCCATGCCAGGACAACGACCAGTCGCAGCGTGTCGGGATTCACAAACAAATCCACCGTCGCGCTCAAGACATCGACCGACGGCGCGGCATCTTCGATGACCACACCAACCGGCAACCCGGCGGGAAAGCTTGCCGAAACGGCCGAGGTGAGAACGCGGTCTCCTACCAGCACCGGCTCGCGAGCGTCGAGAATATCGAGCCTCATCTCGTCCGTCGCCACCTGTGACAGAAGGGAGCCGATCTGATCTCCCACTATCACCGTCAAGGCTTGGCGGTCTGCAGTGATGGGAACGATGGTTGCGCTGCCCGGGGTGACACTCTTCACAATCCCAACCACATACCCATTGGTGTCAACGACAGGCTGACCGACAACAAGGCCATCCGAGGTCCCCTTGTCGATGATCAAGGCCGCATCGAAGGCATCCGGTCTGCCGATCACATTGGCGACGGTACGGCCGATCTCGTCGCCGACGGCCTCCATGCCGTAAAGCTGCTCGAAGTACTCGAGTCGGGCGAGCTGATCCTGGACTCCAACCAGCGAAGCATCGGCCTCGGCGAGTTGACGTCTGAGGGCAATGTTCTCCTCACGGAGATTGGAGAGGTTCGACAGCGAGTCGATCATGTCGGCAACCGGATTCACCGCGTACGAAGCTGCCTTCTGGACCGGGGCGATAATCGTTTGGGCGCCTGTCCGCATCACGCCGACTACTCCACCACCCTGGAGTCGAACATCGAAAGTCATCAGAAGCACCCCCAAGACGATCAGGGTCACCAGTAGCGGGAGTGTGTGGCCGCGGGGCTCTCTATTCACCATAGAAGAGACGGTGGCAGGGGATCATGGCCTGGCCGACGACGCCAGCACCGAGTGCAGCGTGTCGAAATCCTCCAGGCACTTCCCCGAGCCAAGCACCACCGAATGCAGCGGCCTGGGGACAGTCACAATGGGCATCCCCGTCTCGTGGGCCAGACGATAATCTATCCCGACCAGAAGTGCTCCTCCTCCAGTAAGCACAATTCCACGCTCGACGATATCCGCCGCCAGCTCAGGAGGCGTCTTGTCGAGTGTGAATTTGACCGCGTCCACCAACGCCTGAGTGGGCTCCTCTATGGCCTCCCTGATCTCAGGGCTGGACAGAAGGATCGTCTTGGGGAGACCTGTTACCAGGTCGCGACCCCTGACTTCAGCCGAAGGCTCATCGGCGTGGGGCCATGCCGAGCCAACCGCGAGTTTGAGCTGCTCGGCCGTCCTCTCTCCTACGAGAACGTTGTGCTCCTTCTTGATCCAGTCGATGATCGCCGTGTCCAGTTCGTCACCACCTACCCGAATCGATCGAGACACGACGATCCCACCGAGTGAGATGACCGCAACCTCGGTGGTTCCACCACCGATGTCGACGATCATCGAACCGGACGGTTCACCAATCGGGAGCCCCGCCCCAATGGCGGCAGCCATCGGTTCTTCGATCGTGTATGCGCGACGGGCACCTGCGTGGTAGGCCGCCTCCTCGACGGCACGACGCTCGACGGGGGTGATCCCGGACGGGACGCAGACGACTATTCGGGGACGGGCCCACCTGCGCTTATGCACCTTCTGGATGAAGTAGCGCAGCATCTTCTCCGTGATGTCGAAATCGGCGATAACCCCATCACGAAGCGGGCGAATCGCAGTGATGTGAGCCGGGGTCCGACCGATCATCCGCTTGGCCTCCATGCCGACGGCCAGCGCCTTGTTGTTCTGGGAGTTGATGGCGACCACGGACGGCTCATTGAGCACGATGCCGCCGCCACGCACGTAGACGAGCGTGTTGGCAGTGCCAAGGTCAATGGCCATGTCCTGACCAGCAAAAGAGAAAAGAGTTTCAGCCATAGCTAGGAAAGCTCCCGGGACAGACTTCGAAATTGTAGGTGTGCTCCCCGACTTGTGCCATAGAGAGTCACCAAGGTGACTCAGCCGAAGAAGATCTCCAACTCCCGAGCAGCACTCTCCGGGCCGTCCGATCCATGCACCAGGTTGTTGGTCACCACGATTCCGTAGTCGCCTCTGATCGTTCCTGGGGCGGCCTCTTTGGGATCGGTGGCGCCCATCAGGTTTCGGCAGATCGAGATCGCCGACTCTCCCGACCACTCCATGGCAATCACCGGACCGGAAATGATGAACTCGAGCAACTCGGAGAAGAAGGGCCTGTCCACGTGCTCGGCGTAGTGACGTCTGGCGAGTTTCTCGTCGATGGTGAGCTTGCGAATCTTCTCGAGGTTCATGCCCTTGTCCTCGAACCGCGAGATGATCTCACCCACCAAACCCCGCTCGACCCCGTCGGGCTTGATCATTGTGAAGGTGTGTTCAACTGACATACGGCGACAACGCTATCCGAGCCGGCTCATTTGGGCGAAGTCAGCCTTGGAGAAGGTCTCTTACCGCTCCCACGAGGTAGAGGGATCCGGTCACCAGAACGGCTCCGTCCTCGCCGGCCTCTGCACGGGCCATGTCCAGTGCATCTTCGACGGTCTCACCGGCCAGAACCGGGATGTCGACCACCTTTGCCACGCGATCGGCCAACTCCAGGGGATCAACAGCTCGTTTGTCATCGACAGCCGTACTGATGACACCGTCAAGGAGTGGCTCGAGTCGCTCGACCATCAATTCGACGTTCTTGTCCCCCATCACACCGAGCAGGAGTTGCCACCGGATCGTGGGGAACTCCTCACGAAGTGATTCCACCAGGGCCGAGATGCCATCCGCGTTGTGGGCACCGTCAACCAGGACAAGCGGGGAGGTGGACAGTGGCTCCATCCGCCCCGGCATCGTTGCCGTGGCCGTCGCATCCCGGAGGGCTTCGGCATCGAGCATGCCACCAAGAAGTGCCTCGGCAGCGGCGACGGCCACGCTCAGATTGAAGAGCTGATATCGCCCGTGGAGAGGGAGGAATATGTCTTCGTAGTCCTCCTCGGCGCCATGAATGGTCGCCAGCCAACCCCCAACCGCCAGCTCGCTATCACCCAGCGAGTAATCGACTCCGAATCTCCGATGCTGGATTCCCAAATCACGACTCTGGCGATTGGCCTCATCAAGCGCCGGATCTGGCAGCGGACCTGTCACCAGTATCGACTTGGAGCCGACGATGGCCAGTTTCTCTGCGGCGATCGAAGCAATATCGTCGCCGAGGTACTCGGTGTGGTCGACGCCAATAGAGGTCACGACGCACACCTCGGCATTGACGACATTGGTGGCATCGAGCCGTCCCCCCAACCCCACCTCGAGGACGGCCGCATTCACCGCCTGGTCCGCGAAAAAGGCGAAGGCCCCGGCCGTGGCCAATTCGAAATAGGTGTTGGGCTCGGCACCCCGTTCCTCTCGAAGGTCGGCAAACCCCGCGACATCCGATATGGCGAGTGCGAACTCGTCGGCCGTTGCGAATCTGCCGTCGACGGCAAGTCTCTCTTCGACCTTCTGGAGATGGGGCGAGGTGTGGGTGCCAGTGGTCAGACCATGAGCAACCAGGATCAGCGTGGCCAGACGTGAGGTCGAAGTCTTCCCGTTGGTTCCGGCGACATGGATGATGGGGTACCCGTCATCGGGTCTGCCCATGTGGTCCAAGAGATCGTTTATTCGATCCAGACCGGGCTTGCCCCCGAGACCTATGTGACGATCGAGATATGCGACAGCTTGGTGGTAGTCCATGAGAAAGCCCCGGGGAGGTTAATCCCGGGGCTTTCTCGATTGCTCTCCGGATTGGGCGGTGGTCTACGCCCGTATCCGATTTCTTACCTGGACCTACTCGTCGGTCTCCTCTCGAAATACTCGGGTCCCAACCAGCGCCAGAGCTCCGGTCGCAACCAACACGAGAGCGAGAAGCCCTGCTGTTCCGTTCTCAAACCCGGTGAACGGCAACGTGTCGGCAGTAGAACTCACGGTCGTGCCCACAATCGTGGTCGTGGTGCCCACCATCGTGGTCGTGGTGCTCACGATCGAGGTTGGTGAGATCTCATCTTTGATTGTGGTAGTCGTCGTCGGCGGCTCCGTCGTGGATGAGGTCGTAGACGTGTCCTCCGGGTCGTAACAGTAGGAGATGTGACTTATCGCGCTCTTCGCAGAGCCAATCAGATCCGTGTCGGCTGTCGCCTCCGGCCCCGGGGGGTCGTAAAGGTAGAGAAAGCCTCCGTTGCCGGCCTTGACGAAGACTGCGTCCAGACCGATGTTGGATGACCAATCGAATTGATGGGTATCGGAGTTAGTGACGGTCACGGACAACGTGCCATCGCCGAACACGCCGTCTGCTGGTCCCGAGTCTTTCTTGAATTCGATCCAGGTCTGGCCACCGCCGAACTGCGCGGCAAGGGCCCCGCAAGTGTGGTTTCCGCTTATCTCGATCGGCTCGACGCTCGCAGCCAAAGCCGGAAATCCGGCGTAAAAGACAACAAGAGCCAGCACCAGTGTGCCCGCGACCGTGACTGCCAGGACGGGTCTACCGTCCCGTACTCCTTCATTCATCTTCTCCCATCCCTTCTTCTTGGGACGGGCCGGTCTCACCACTGGCTCAGCCGTACCGAGGTGACCGTGTTGCAGGTCCGGCTTCGATGCCTCCCTATTTCCCCTTTTATCAGGGCTTCTTGACCACTGTCAGTGGTCGATTACTACAGTCTTACCGACAGTGGCCGGGTGTCAACCCGGATTGACCGACTGCAAGTGTGAATCTCACGTAACAGCTGGTTATTAGTCCATGAGAAAGCCCCGGGGGTTAATCCCGGGGCTCTCGTTTGCTCTTCGGATTGGGCGGTGGTCTACGCCCGTATCCGATTTCTTACCTGGACCTACTCGTCAGTTTCCTTTCGAAACACCCTCGTCCCAACTAGGGCCAGGGCACCTGAGGCCACCAGCATCAGAGCGAGAAGACCCGATGTTCCGTTCTCAAACCCGGTGAATGGCAACGTCTCCGGACTCACCTCGGGGTCGGTGGTGCTCACAACCGTGGTAGGTGAGACCTCGTCCGGGATGGTGGTCGGCGTGGTCGGCTCCGTCGGCGGGACGGTGGGATCAGTCGGAGGCGGGTCCGTCGGCGGCTCGATAACAAGCACATCAACGTGGCTTATGTCCTGACAATCCGGTCCCGGATTTCCAACGCGCTGCACAGTGACCGTCTGCGTGCCGACTCCCGAAACTTGATAGCATCCGTTCTCGTGGAGTCCGTTGCCCAG
>JAPUJM010000047.1 GCA_027296205.1 Actinomycetota bacterium | reverse complement strand
CCCAGGGTGCGTGCGTCGACTTGGGTGAACAAGCCGAGATAGAGACCGAGTCCCTCGAGAGCGAACGCCGCCTTGAAGACGAGCGAGAGCCAGACACCGAGCCCGGCGATGGTTCCCATCAGAGGGCCCATGGCCATGTCGATATAGAGATAGGCTCCGCCGGCCCGAGGCATGGCCGTCGCCATTTCTGCTTGGGCAAGGGCAGCGGGAAACACGATCACCCCTGCCAGCAGGTAGGCAAGGATCATGCCGGGACCACCCAACTCGAAAGCGAGACCGGGAAGGACGAAGATGCCAGACCCAATCATCGCCCCGATGGACACGGCGAACACTGCGTAGAGACCGAGGTGGCGCTGGAGTTGAGCCGGCATCAACTCACGTGGTCACTGGGATCGGGATTTGCGACATTTGGGTGCCGGAACGCTAGCCGCATTCACGCTTGGATCCACCAGATCTGCGGCCACGCGCAGACAAGCGGACAGCAGTCGAGTGGGTTCGCTAATCGGACTCCTGGGTCTTTTGGCCACGAAGATCGGGGTTGATCTGGTTCCGCTTCACCCAGTCCCGGAGCCACCAGTACTCATCGTCGGCCGTGCCGGCACCCGGCAGTGGCCTACCCGCGCCGGGGAGGTCGTCGAAATCGCCCGACTCCATCGCCTCGCGGATCAGACGATCGGCCAACATCTCCTGCAACTTCTCCGGGGGCTCGCCCTTCACGAGCTCCCAGAGTAGTGAGACTCAACGGAGGGTGGAAGAGTGAACCGAGCCTTCGGCTGTCTTGGCGACGGTGAGCCGGTAGCGTCCGACGGACCATGAACGGCACCTTGACAGACTGTCGGCAAGCCGGTATCGACTGGCTTCGCGGCGTTTTTCCTCTTGCAGCACCCTGGCGAGATCGAACATGATGTCTCCTATCATCGGTCCCCTTGACTGTAAGGGGTGTAATCCGTTATGATGGTTACAGTACCACACAACAGTAAGCTGTCAAATGTATTTCAACCATTACACGAACCGACCTGTCGAGCTGGCGGTGCTTCTGGTCAACACCGGCCAGGGTGGCAGCGACCAGATCGCCGAGGCTGACGACCTGAATCAGCTTCTAGAGGGCTATCGCGACCTCTGGGCGGGAGTGGCCCAGCCACCGAAAGCCTCTGAGCTCGAGGCGATCCGCCAGCTCCGTGACTCCCTGAGAACAGTGATGCTGTCCTCCGACAACGCCACCGCTGCCGGCCATGTCAACGCCATCCTCAATGACTATGGCGCGGTCCCTCGGGTCTCCATGCACAGCGGCGAGCCCCACCTCCACTTCGAGCCTGTCAACGGGACGATGACCTCCTGGCTGGGAACGACCACGGCGATGGGTCTCGCCGCGGTCATCGTCGAGGACGGAGTCGATCGCTTCGGGGCCTGCAGCGCGTCTGATTGTGATGATGTCTACGTGGACACCTCACGTAACCGTTCTCGCTTGAACTGCTCAACCACCTGCTCCACACGGGAGGCCGTCGCCGCCCATCGCAGGCGCAAGGACGAGGCCGAGAGCAAGTAGACCCTCAGCGGCTCAGACTGACCCTTCGAAGCAGCCGCCGTCTGAACAAGAGGGTCAGCGCAAACCCAAACGCAAAGCCGCCGGCGTGCGCCTCCCAGGCCACATTGGTGCCGCCCAGACCAAATTGCAGCACGAACCAGACACCAAGAAACACCGCCGCCGGCACCGGCACGATGAACCAGCCCAAAAGCGAAAGCACCCGGTGGCCGGGAAAAAGCACTGCATAGGAGCCGAGAACCGCGGCGATCGCACCGGACGCGCCCACCAGGGGGATGGTCGAGTCGGGGTTGGCGGCGACAAAGGCGAGTGTGGCGCCCACCCCTCCGGCGATGTACATGAGGATGTATCTCAGCCGCCCGAACGCCTCCTCGACATTGTTTCCGAAGATCCAGAGAAACCACATGTTGAAGACGACGTGGCCTATACCGCCATGGAGGAACATCGAGGTCAGCACCGAAAAGAACGGGATCTTCTCGGGAAATACCGGCTCCTCCGACCCGGAGAGGCATTTGCCGGTGATGATCTCTTCTGCACTCAGCGGTTGCAGTGTGGTGATCTCGCAACCGATCGCCGCCCTCCGGTAGAGGAACTCTTCCTGCTCGGCCGGTGTCTGCCGACCCTGGATCAGGAAGAACACGAGCAGATTGGCGACGATGAAACCGATCGTGACGTACGGGGTAATCCGCGTCGGGTTGACATCTTTCAGCGGGAACATCTCGAGATCCTATGGGCTCGGGCCAATCCGCGGGTAGGCGGGGACCGCAGCCCGACCAGCTATTCGAGATGATCCTGGAGCCGGACGAGGGTCCTGTCCCAGGCGCCCGCCCTGGCCTCCAGCCACCCGGCGGCTCTGGTCAGAGGCTCTGGGCGCAGCACGAACCTGTTTTCCCGACCGGATCGAGATGAGTCGACCACCCCGGCCTTCTCCAGTTCCTGGAGGTGGCGAGCCACCGCTTGCCGACTGATCGGGAGACGCTCGGCGAACCCGGTAGCCGTGCCACTCCCCTCCTCCGCCAGCCAGTCGACCAACTGACGTCGGGTTGGGTCGGACAGAGCCGAGAAGACGTCGGATTCAGCCAACCGAGCTCACCGCGGCGAGATAGACACTGAGGTCTTTCAGCTCCGCAGTCCAACCCGACGAGTTCTCCTCAAAACGATGGTCGTAGGCATCCTCTGGCAGAGCAGCGAACCCCGACTCCACCAGGGTCAGACGTGTTCCCTCTCCGACAGATTCGAGACTGAACTCCACAAGGGTCGACGCTTGCTCGACCGGTGTGTCACGAAGGGCTTCCCAGCGAAATGAGAACCGTGACGGCCGATCGACGACCTCGATGATCGCCTCCGACGAATCGTTGAACTCCGACCATCCGAACCGGGCCCGCCCACCTGGCCGAAGATCGACCTCGGCGCTGTCACCAAACCACTTCCTCAGATGCTCCGGAGTCGTCAGCGCCTCCCACACCTGCTCGATGGGTGCCTCGACCACAAGCTCTCTTCTGATCTCATCGACTCTCATATGTTGACTCCCAAACGTAGACGCGCAACCGAACTGTTGCGTGTATAAGAGCAACGTATCGGTTGCGCGTCGGGTTGTCAAGAGCTGCCCAACGGGGCTCCTCCCCGGCTGACGCCTCTTCGCTAGGTTGGCGGTCTCGGTCCGAAAGGGGATCCATGCGCATCGGCTTGATCATGCAACTAAACGGCCGCATGGACGACAACGGCCGAGCCTCACCGACGTGGGATGACATCCGAGCCCAGGTCTCGACGGCAGAGCAGGTCGGCTTCGACTCTGTTGTCTTCGAAGACGGGCTCTTCTATCCGGGCAAGAAGGAAGACTCCGGGTTGTGGGAGGCAGTCGCCATCTCTGGTGCGATAGCGGAGGCCACTTCGACCATCGAATTCGGGCCTTCGGTGTTCAACGGCGTCTATCGCTCCCCGGCAATGCTGGCCAAGATCGCCGAGACCATCGACGAGATCTCAGGCGGGCGTTTCATCTTTGGGATCGGCGCCGGCAACACACCCGACGAGGACTACCAGACGTTCGGATTTCCCACCGACTTTCGCTACTCGCGCTTCGAAGAGGCAATCGAGATCATCCATTCCATGCTCAAAAACGGACGAGCCGACCACCAGGGGAGGTTCTGGTCTGCCAACAACGCCGAGATGGTGATGCGTGGTCCCCGTGCCCAGGGGCCGCCAATAGTGATTGCCGGCGGCAAGCCAAAGATGCTGCGTCTCGCCGCCCGCTTCGGCGATGAGTGGAACTGGTGGGCACACGGGAAGGCCCTCATCGAGTCGGTGAGACCAATCACCGGGGAACTCGACCAGGCTTGTGCCGAAGTGGGGCGCGACCCGGCGACGTTGCGGCGGTCGCTCGACGTCTACTCCGTCGACCCACTCGGAATCGGGTTTGACCCCGAAGCTCACATGGTTCAGATCGGAGGACCAACCGGTGAGATAGCGGATGCTCTCCTCGAGTTCTCCGAGGTCGGCATCGGCGAGGTGCGCTGCGACCTCGTCTACGAGGGCGGGCTTGAAAACAAGATTCAGGCTGTCGAGGAGATGGCCGCCGTCGTCGACCGACTACATGACGCTTGACCCGGTCCCCCCGGATCAGCCCAGGATCGCGACCAGCGAGATGGGCACGTTCCCCGCGAGTGCCTGTGACACCGGGCAGCCATCCTTGGCGGTCTGGGCCAGTTCCTGAAACCTGTCATCGCTGATGTCATCGACGTTGGCTGTCACCTCGAGTTCCATGGACGTGATCCCGTCGCCGGGAACGAAGGTGGCGGTCGCCTGGACATCGAGACTGGCCGGTGGAGTCTCGTTCTCCGCCAGGGTGTTGGCGAGCGCCATCGAGTAGCACGAGGCGTGAGCGGCGGCGATGAGCTCTTCGGGGCTGGTGAGCCCGCCGTGGTCTTCCGCCCGCGCCTTCCAGGTGACTCGCAAGGGTTGGGTTGCGCCGCTGTCGAGACTGGTCGTCCCGCTTCCGTTGAAGAGATCGCCATCCCAGTGGGTGCGAGCGGTGCTCTCGAGTGCCATCAATACCATCCTGATCTCGGGTCAGCGGAACACTACTCAGTGGTTGCCCTAGCTGTGGGTCGGGAAGCCGAGATCCACTCCACGGTGGATCGGATCGGGCCAGCGGGAAATGACAACCTTCTGCCGGGTGTAGAAGTGGACACCCTCGGGGCCGTAGATGGCGTGGCTCCCAAAGATGGAGTCCTTCCAACCGCCGAATGAATAGAAGGACAACGGCACCGGTATCGGAACGTTGATCCCGACCATGCCGACCTGAATCTCATTCTGAAACTTGCGGGCCGCTCCCCCGTCGTTGGTGAACACCGCGGTCCCATTGCCATACGGGTTCTCGTTGATCAGCTGTATCGCGTCCTCGAAGTGCTCCATCCGCACCGTGGACAGGACCGGCCCAAAGATCTCATCGGTGTATATCGACATGTCGGTGGTGACGTTGTCGAACAGGGTGGGGCCGAAGAAATAGCCATCCTCAAACCCGTCAACCACGAAATCACGGCCGTCGGCGACCAGCAAGGCCCCTTGCTCTTCACCGGAGTCGACGTACCCACGGACCCGGTCGAGATGCTGGCTGGTCACCAATGGGCCCATCTCGACTCCGGGCTGATCCCCGGGGCCGACAGTGAGTTTCTCGATGCGAGTTTGCACGTCTTCGATGAGCCGATCGCCGGCTTCACCCACCGCCACTACAGCCGAGATGGCCATACACCTCTCCCCGGCCGAACCGTACCCGGCAGAGACCGCGGCATCGGCGGCCAGGTCCATATCCGCATCCGGAAGCACGATCATGTGATTCTTTGCTCCACCAAGGGCCTGGACTCTCTTGCCGTTCCGGGTGCCTGTCTCGTAGATGTGGCGGGCAATCGGAGTTGACCCCACAAACGAGATGGCGGCGACATCTGGATGGGTGATCAAGGCATCCACCGACTCTTTGTCACCATGGACCACGTTGAACACACCGTCTGGCAACCCCGCCTCGGTGAGCATCTCGGCGGCAAGAAGGGATGTCGACGGGTCTTTCTCCGATGGCTTCAGGACGAAGGTGTTACCGCAGGCGATGGCGATGGGGTACATCCACATCGGGACCATCGCCGGGAAGTTGAACGGCGTGATTCCGGCAACAACCCCCAACGGCTGCCTGATGGTGTACGTGTCGACTCCGGTCGACACCTGCTCGGAGAAATCGCCCTTGAGCAGATGGGCGATGTTGCAAGCGAACTCGACGACCTCGATGCCTCTCTGGACTTCACCCAGAGAATCGTCAACCGTCTTCCCGTGCTCGGATGTCAGTGTCTCAGCCATCTCCTGGCGGCGAGCCGACATGATCTCGCGGAATGCGAACATGATGTTCTGACGCTTGGTCAGCGACGAGTTCCGCCAGGATTCGAACGCCTCCTTTGCCGACCGGACGGCCGTGTCGACGTCGTCACTATTGGCGAGAGCGACCTCACCGGTCTGCTCCCCGGCGGCCGGGTTGAACACAGGACCGACCCGGGATGAGGCCCCGGCCGTGAGCGAACCGTCGATCCAATGCTGAACCTGTTTCACCGACTTGACAATACGGGATTGATTGAGTCTTGCCTAGCCGTCTCCCCGGTCTCGCCTTGTGTCGAACCCGTGGTCCCGACCCTCGTCGGTCATCTCCGGTTCAGCCGATCTCATCCACATCGAGCTTCTCGACACCCCAGCTCCGTACACGGGTGACGGTGATGCGCAACCCAATCGAGTAGTCGGTGGAGAACGACTCGGGGGTCCAGCCGAGGTCTGCAATCTCCCCGCCGTACCTGTCGACATACCCGGGAAAGTCGACGGCGGTCGGAAGGTCTGAGTCGACGACAGCGGTGCCCTCCAGGCTGATGCCCGACCTGGCTCCCCGGTCTGCTCTCAGATTGAACGCAACCCGGTTGTTGTTGACGATGCTCCGTAAACGCGCGGCGGTGGGCCGGTTGTAAACGACCAGATCCTCGCCGTCACGGATGTACCAGACCGGCGATGTCTGGGGCTGGCCGCGGCCATTGACCGCAGTGAGAAAGCCGATGATGGCGGAATCTAGAGCCTTGGCGAGGCCGGCGTCGGAAGTCAGCATCAGGCAACGGTAGTGGCGGATGTCCGACATCAATTCGGGCCTATCGTCTGAACGGTGAGGTAATTGCTTTGTCGTTTCCGGATCGGAAGCGAACCTCTCTATCCTGAGAGCCCTTCCGAATAGGATCTTCCCCAGAATGCCGCAAAGCGAACAGTACGAACTCGTCGAGACCATCGAGCCAGTGGTTGCCCGACTAACCGAAGAGCACCTGGAACGCAGAACCCACTGGTACTTCCACGACATTGTTCCGTGGGAGCGAGGCGAGAGCTTTCGTGACAAGCCGTGGGATGTTTCGCAGTCCACGATCTCGGAGAACGCAAGAACCAGCCTCGTCCTCAACCTGTTGACTGAGGACAACCTCCCCTACTACCACGTCCTCATCGAGAAGTACATGCCCAAGACATCGGCTTTCACTGCCTGGAATCATCTCTGGACGGCCGAGGAGGGCCAGCACGCCATTGCGATTCGCTCATATCTGCTGACCTCGCGGAACTGTGATCCCGATGAGCTCGAGGACGATCGCATGGCGACGGTGATACGCGGCTATGAGCCCACCTACGACGACCCAACCGAGATCTTCGCCTACACCTCACTTCAGGAGTTGGCTACGAGAGTCAGCCACCGCAACGCCGGCAAGATCACCGACGACCCGGCTGCTTTCGAGTTGATGAGGAACATCGCCGCCGATGAAAACCACCATTACATCTTCTACAAGGGTGTCATGGCGGCAATGCTCGCGGAGAACCCCTCAGCGGTGCTCAGCGGGATCTACCGAATGCTGACCAAATTCGAGATGCCTGGTGTGGCCATCCCAGGATTCATGCGACGCTCGATCAATGTGGCGAAGGCAGGCGTCTACAACCTGCGCATCCATCACGACCGGGTCGTCACGCCGCTTCTCCGTGATTGGCAGATCGGGGACCTGACTGGCCTCACCAACAAGGCAGCCGAGTTCCAGGACAAGATCATGGCTATCCCGGCCGACATCATGGAGAAGGCCGAACGTTTCGAGAAACGCGTGGGGTTGGCCCCCGCCTGACACCTCGAGTGTGTGCATCTATCGCACACAAGGTCCGCCGGTTCACCCGAACCACGACATCTAGTTGATACCTTTGCGTCAGGCCCAATCGCGGAGGATTTGCATGCGGCGTCTGTCAGCCGTCACCCTCACCCTGTTCGCCCTCGGGCTGTTGGCGTCTCCGGTCGTCGCCCAGCGCCAAGTCAATCCGATCGATCTCATCATGGATGCCTTCAGCACCCCTGTTGGCCCCGAGCTCACGGCGCAGTTCCTCGAGCAGCCGATTGCCGGGAAAAGCACCGTCTCAGATCCTGTCGGTGACTTCTTTCACTCCAGCGGTGGAACCCCTGGTTTCACGCCTGACCATCTCGACATCGTCCGCATTTGGATCCTCAACTTCGACGCCACTCCAATCGACCTCTTCGCGCCCACGGACCAGAGCCACTTCTGGGCCCCCACCGGCCCGTTTCATGTAGAGCCACCCAACTACGAGCCCTTCCACACTTTCACAGGCGACGAAGTGCACGACGGCAACCAGTACGAGAACGGGACGATCCTCTTCGAGTTCACGCTGGTGGCCACCCCACCGGTAGAAGTCAAAGGCAAATGCGAGTACGTCGTATGGGTAAACGACCTGTCCCGGGGCCCCACCTTCGTCAATGACCCCGCCTTTCCCGACGACCCCGCCACGGGGACCAACATCGCGTTTGGCCTGATCATCAACCCCGGGGGTCAGGGACTCCCATCAACCTTCGCTCTCGAGTTGGACTCGGAGAATGGGGCGTTCACACCCAACTCCGAAGCCGATGTCCGCTCCTTCATCACCCCCAACTTCGTCGGGCTGACCGTCCCCCGCAATCAGATCGGCGACCTCGCCGGTGTCAACTTCTACTCCTTCTGTGTTGAGGAGGGTTTCAGCGAAACCGCCGCCGAGTCGGGCGCCGACGAGAGCGGTCTCATCGAGGTCACATTCGAAGATCTCGGGACTCTCGTCATAGAGGAGCAGGTAGTCGCCACCACGACAACCACCACAACCACGACGATCGAGGTTGCTGTGGCCGAAGATTCAGCACCGGTCACCACCACACAAGAGCCAGGGCAGGGTGGAGTCGGCGGCTTCCCGTGGTGGCTTGTCCTGCTGGGTGGGCTGGGCCTGACGATGCTGGGCTATTGGCTGTTCGCCATGAGGGGCGGCCCATGCAAAAAGCCTCTCCAGAACTGGCAGGCGGCGCAAAAGGCCGGTGATGACGCCCAGAAGGCTGCCGACGCCGCCGTCGACGGCTGCGAGGAAGCCGACCTCGATCTCGAAGACCTCGAAGATGAGCGCAAGAGAGCCTGCAAGGCCTGGCCACCGGCGTGTTGGACCACCGAGGATGGAGGCTGGATCGAGGACGGCCGGGGAAACCGAATCACCGCACGCGACGTGCATATGCGCAAGATGGCCCTTGGGGAGATCTGGGGGGACTACAGGGCCGGACGGATCTCGGCAACGCAGCTCGAGGCCAAGTGGCAGGAGATGGACTCTGCAGAGTTCCGCGATGAGATGGCAGAGAACGACGAGGTCTTCAAGGACCTTCTCCACGACATCGACGCCGATATCGAAGCCGCCGAACAAGCCCGCGACGAGGCCTGCGATAAGGCAGCCGAGGCCCAAGAGAAAGCTGATGAGGCCGTCGCCGCGGCCGAAGCTGCGAAGAAGGCCTACGAGGAATGCGTCGCAGCCGAGGTGGCGATCGCCGGAACGGCTGGTGGGACCGAAGACCCGCCCGGTGACCCCGGCTCAATCCCTGGCGGGCCTGGGGAGGTCTCCGATCCGTGTGATGATGTGGATCCGAAGCGCAGGTACGAGCCCGCGGGCGACGCCGATCGGATCAGAGTCAACGTCGACTTCTCGATCATCATCGGCCGTTACGAGGACTCAGAGCGCAAGGTGGCAACCGGCCAGCAACTGGTGATGAACCTCCACGATCTGGCACGGGATCTCGACTTCGCCGGTGACATGCTCAGCGCACGGTCCGCCGGGCTCCACATCGATGGTTCTGCCACCGGCTACGCGCAAGGCAAGTACGTGGCAACGGCGGCAGGGGTGGTCAAGGGAGGCATTGAGGCGACGATGGCAGCAACCGACCTCGTTGCCGAAGTGGCGACGACACCACTTCCGGCCGAGGGCGAGCTCATGGAGAAAACGGCTCAACTGGGAGCGTTTGTCGTTGACAGGGTCACCGAGTGGATGAGCGACTATCAGAACTTCACGGTGCGGCGCAGCTTCTACTACCAGTTCATCACGGCCACTCCATACAACATCATGGAGTGCAGACCAGGCCAGGGATGGGTTTGTGCCGAGAAGGTCTGGGAGTTCGACATCGGCAGGCTCCAGGTGCTCAAGGGCAAAGATCGCTGGCTCACCGTCAGCTCGCCGGTACGGAGAGCTCATTTCGAGCGCGAGGTCCACCGGCTCAGCCAGTCGGCAGCAAACACGGTCGAGAGAGACGCCGGGAACCTGGTCGCGCAGCGGGCTCGACATGAGCCAGGACCCTGTCAGTGACCCGCCCGCTCAGCTCGCCATCGAGGAGAGCGGCATAACCTGGTCCACAGAATGCCGGGAGCCGGCCCGATCACCCATCCAGGTCAACCGGGTGGCATACATAGAACCGGCGGATCAGGTCGCCACGATCGATAGCAGCGATATTGCGCTCAGACCGACTCACGGCGTCAGCCGCATCGTCAGCACCCAACTCGGCAGCAAGACGATCGAATCGTGAGGTTCTCGCTGCCACCACCTTTTCGGCGGTGTTCCTGAACACATCAGTCCAGTCGTGGATCTCCACCTCGAAACCCGTCGAGATGAGCATCTCCTCGTAGGGCTGGTCGACCATCGCGTATTCCGGACCGAAGTCATGATCTCGGTTGCCCTCGTGGACAAAGCTCTCAGAGAGCTCGAGCACGGTGAATACGAGGGTGCCGCCTGGCTTCAAAACCCGATGGCATTCACCGATGACCTCCGCCTTCCGGGTGAGACAACACAACACGTCCGAGTGGGAGACCGCGTCGACGGCGGCATCGGCAAGTGGCAGGGCTGCGCCGTCAGCCTGAACCATCACTGCATTCATTCCGTCATCACCCGCCCTCTTCTTGGCCTCGAGTAGGCCGGTCAGCGGGTAGTCGCAGAGAACGGTCTCGCACCCAATCTCCTCGGCGATGTGAAGCCCCGGCCAGCCAGAGCCAGACCCGATGTCGAGCAGTCGATCCTTCCGCTTCAACTCCATCTTGCTGATGAAGGTTCTGATCTGGTCGATGGTGCTCCAACTGGTCGCCCCGTAATCGGTCCCGAACACCTCTTCTTCGATCTCGAGAAAGACGTCGGACGAGACATGAGAGAACCGGTCATCGAAAAACGCCCGGGACTCGTCTTCGGAGGCAAAACTCGACATGGTTCTCATCCTCGTCCGAAAAGAGCTAGGAGTCTGCTGAGGACCGAGGGCTCTCGAATCGAGGGTCCGTCTCGGACAGGCTCCAGAAGTCACCTGTCAACCCGTGCGAGGCGAAAGTCGCCTCCGCCTCCTCAGTCGTCGGCGGGTCCCAGTCTTCGTCAAACCGACCGTCATACCAGTCCTTCGAGAGATCGAACATCGTCTGGACAGAAGCGACGTATCCACGACGAGCGCCGGTCGCCTCGAGCCATGCCTCGAGACTTGCTTCCGACCGGAAGCCACGGATGTTCGCTCAGGTAAACCCGATGTCATCCCAGAAACGACTTGCCGGGATCAGCAAGTGGACAACACCGCCAGGTGACACGTTGCCGTCGTCCACCACCCAAACCACGTCGCCATCGTCCCCGGGAGCAAACGCCTCCCCATCGCCCATGAGAGCAAGGATGGCGAGGGCGTCCCAGGCACAGTTGGCGTTCCATGATCGATCGCCCACGACACTTCGATAGCCGGTGTTCGCACCCGAAAACGGGTGAGCCATCTCAACCCGATGACTCCCCTCGGCGAGCTTGATCAGATGCGCCTCTGCAAGCCGATCGAGTGAGGCTTCGACATCCTCGGCGACCCATCCTCCGGCCCGCGCCGTGGCTGCTGCGTCGACCACGGTCACACCGTCGCCAAAGAGACGGTAGATCTGGGCTCGGACCTGGCGATCGAAGGCCGTCATCTGCCTCCCAATCTAGTGGTGTGCCACTAACCCTCCGGTGGCGTCTCGAGAGTCTTACGTCGGTCGATGCCGGTGACGATGGCCCCGGCTATGACGACCAGCAGACCAACCATCCACACCCATGAAGACTCGATGACCTCGACGGCCATCTTGTAGTCGGCGCTCAACTCCACTGTGAGAACCTGGGGCTGACCCATCTCCATCGATCCGAACAGTCCCGACGAGTAGCCCGCCTGGACTCCCGAGGCAGTCTCCCGAATCCCACTCCCCGATGGCGGGATGTCCGTGGGGGCAACCACCCCGATCTCGGTGGTGGTGGTGGTGGCAGTCGGCTCCGTTGTGATCGTGGTCTGGCGAGTGGTGGTGGTCGTCGTCGCCTCGGTGGTCGTTGGAGTCGTGGTCGTCGTCGTCGCCCCCGTGGTGGTCGTCGTCGTCGGCTCAGAGGCAAAGGTGCCCTTGATCTCCACGTTGTCTATGAACACTTCTGCGCCGAGTGTC
>JAPUJM010000046.1 GCA_027296205.1 Actinomycetota bacterium | reverse complement strand
ATTCCCTCTCCGGTCAAGGCCGATACGGGAACGGCGCCGATAGCGTCGACAATCTGGGTGACATCTGCGATGTCGCTCTTGTTGACAAGGACCAATCGGAGACGCTCGGATAATTCCCTGGAGTAGTCGCCAATTTCTCTTGTCAATATCTCCAACTGCTCCATCGGCGTATTGAGTTGGGTCTCGGCCGGGTCGAGGAGGATGACCAGGACGCCGGCTCTTTCGGTATGACGGAGAAACTCGTGCCCGAGCCCCTTTCCTTCGGCTGCTCCCTCGATGAGCCCGGGAATGTCGGCGAGAACGAACTCACGGTCGTCGAAGGCCACAAAGCCGAGGTTGGGTTCGAGCGTGGTGAAGGGATAGTCGGCGATCTTGGGCTTCGCCGCCGACACGTTGGAGATGAATGTGGACTTGCCCGCATTGGGGAACCCGATGAGAGCAGCGTCGGCTAGAAGCTTGAGTTCGAGCGTGAACCACTCCTCTCCGCCGTACTCGCCTTGCTCCGCGACGCTCGGAGCCCGGTTGGCGGGGCTCACGAAGCCGGCGTTACCACGGCCACCGCGACCACCACGAATGGCCACGACCTCCTCGCCCTCTCGAACCAGGTCTGCAATGACCGTCCCGTCATCTTCTGTCACCAGCGTTCCGAGTGGAACAGGAAGAATCAGGTCCTCTCCATTCCTCCCATGACGCAGCTCGCCCTGCCCGTGTGTCCCGTGGCCGGCGACGTGGTGAGGTTGGCGCGTGTAGCGAAGAAGGGTGGCGAGGGAAGGGTCTGCGCGAAGGATCACCGAACCACCGGAGCCGCCATGGCCCCCATTCGGCTTGCCCTTCGGCTTCCCCTTCGTCCTCACGAACGAGACAACCCCCGCACCGCCATTCCCGGCGCGAAGGCTGACACGAACCCGGTCAACAAACACGACCGGGCGAACCTAGCGGCGGGTCGCGGCGGGGGGTCCTATTCCGGGAGTACGGAGACGAGTCGTCGGTTGGCGCGTACCCCGTACTTGACGGTGCCGGCAGAGGTGGCGAAAAGAGTGTCGTCTCCCCCCTTGCCGACATTCTCACCGGGGTGGATGCCGGTGCCGCGCTGACGCACGATGATGGCGCCGGCGTTGACGAACTCGCCGTCGAAAACCTTGGGGCCAAGTCTTTTCGCATGGGAATCGCGACCGTTCTTGGAAGAACCGCCGGCTTTCGTCTTAGACATCTCTACTCCTTTTCAGGGGTCGCGGGCTCGGCCTTTTTCGCAGCCTTCTTCACGGACTTCTTGGCAGGGGCACCCCCCAGTTTGATCTCGGTGATCTCGATACGGGTGTACTTCTGCCGATGACCCTGCCGACGACGGTATCCGGTCTTGTTCTTGTACTTGAAGATGTCGATCTTCGGCCCGGCTGACCCACCCAGAACTTTGGCGGTCACCTTGGCCTTTTCGAGAGCATCTCTGTCTGAGACCGCATTGCCTTTGTCGTCAACGACCAGCAGGGGAGCGAAGGTCAGCTCCTTGTCGTCGGACTTGACGCGCTCGATGTCGATCACGTCACCCGCTTGCACCTTGGCCTGCTTACCGCCGGCGCGGATAATGGCGTACATGGAAATCCTCTTCGGAAAGGGGGGAATCGAGCCTAAATGCTACCGGCTGCGTGGTTTTGCGCAAAGCCGGATCAGACCTCGACCTCGGCGACCGTCTCTATCTGAGACGTCTGCGAGTTGAAAGCCTCGTCGATTATCACGCCACGTCCCGAGCAATGCTCACACTTGTGAGAGAACTGCTCGAGAAGACCGGCCGACACGTTCTTCCTGGTCATCTCGACCAGACCGAGGTGGGACACTTCGAACACCTGGGTTCGCGTCTTGTCCTTGGCCAGAGCCTCCTTGAGACGTCGCAGGACCTTCTGCTGATTGACGGTCGACTCCATGTCGATGAAGTCGATGACGATGATCCCGCCGATGTCCCTTAGGCGAAGCTGGCGACCTAGCTCCTCCGCAGCCTCGAGATTGTTCTGCAGCACCGTCTCCTCGAGGTTGCTCGATCCGACGAACTTTCCGGTGTTGACGTCGATCACCGTGAGGGCTTCGGTCCTGTCGATGACGAGGTGACCGCCCGAAGGCAGGAAGACCTTCCGGTCGAGAGCCTTCTTGAGTTGATCATCGACGTGATAGCGGTCGAATAGCGAAATCGAGTCTTCGTACGACTGCACCTTCGAAACGAGGTCAGGGGCAGTCGACTGCAAGTAGGCCAGGACGGTGTCGTACGCCTTGCGATCGTCAATGAGCAGTTTGCGAAAGTCAGCCGTGAAGTGCTCGCGGATGACCTTGACGAGCAATTCCGGCTCCTCATGTATGAGCCGGGGGGGATGTCCCTCGGCAGCTTCAGACTGGATCTTCTCCCAATCCGCGAGAAGACGCGAGATGTCGGCGGCGAGCTCTTCGGCAGAAGCGTGCAGGGCAGCCGTGCGAACGATCACGCCATACCCGTCCGGTCTCACCTCGTTGATGACATCGCGGAGTCGCGTGCGGTCTTCGTCGGGAAGACGTCGGCTTATGCCGACGTTGTCGGACTCGGGAACAAGAACGAGGTAGCGGCCCGGCAGCGATGGCACACCCGTGAGACGTGCACCCTTGGCGCCCATCGCATCCTTGGTGACCTGCACCAGTACCTGATCACCCTCCTGGAGAACCTGCTCGATCGGCTTCTGGTTTCGACCGTTGCCACGGCCTTCGGAAGCAATATCCGATGCGTAGAGAACGCCGTTCTTGTTGGCTCCGAAGTCGAGGAAGGCAGCCTCCATTCCGGGCAAGACATTTCTGGCGACACCCAGGTAGATATTGCCGGCCAAGGAGTCCGAGTCCCTGCGTGCCACGAAGTGCTCAACGAGGACCGGCCCTTCGAGAATGACGATTTGAGTCTGCTCTCTGCTGACAGTGACCAGCATCTGCTTCCGTGCAGACTCGGTCGGAAGGATGATCTCATCGTCAATGGGGCGACGAGACCTCGTTCGAGAGGTGGAATTGCCGCCGGGGGCCTTCTCGCTCCCCGAGGACCTGTTCCGGTGTTTCTTGGGTTTTTGCTTCTCCTGGGTAAACGCTCCGACACGCCGGACTTCGACCTTTCGGCCCCTTACCCGGAGAGTCTTTCGCTCCTCGATCGTCTCCCCTGCTGAAGACTTGCGGATGATTTCCGGGCCCTTCTTGCGGAATAGAGCCATACAATTTCACTCCTCTGGGAATTCGCTGTCTGACGGGTCGAGATCACCCGGTTCCTGGTGGGTGCCCGACCCATGAAGTCGTGAGCCAGCGGACGCGCAACCGACCGCCCACGTTGGGCGCGGATGCATTTGAGTTTTCTAATGGTCGAATGTTGCGACCGAGTACTGGTGGTGTTCATCACCGATGACACTCCAGGGAAAAGGAATTCGTCGCGTCCGGCGGACTGGAAAAGTCTAACAGACGGCTGTTGTTGGGCCTATTCACCGTCCCAGCCGAGCTCAGGCTGCTCGGGCTCGGTTGGGTCGTAGCACATCCGGCATCGGGCCTCATATGAGTCAACGGCGCCCAGCACCACCAGATCTTCCGACCGGACAATTCGCTGCGTGTACATACCAGGGCCGCCACATCGATGACAGACGGCCAGCATCTTCGTGACGTACTCCGCTCGATCACAGAGTGATGGGATCGGTTCGAATGGTCGGCGCAGGTAGTCAGTGTCCAATCCGGCGATGATCACCTGCTTTCCGGTGGCGGCGAGGTTGTCGACGATGTCCACCAATCCGTCATCGAAGAACTGGCCCTCGTCGATCCCGATCACCTCGGTGGTGTCGGCAATCGCCTTGAGAAGCTCGAGGGATCCGTTCACCGGTGTCGCCTCGACTCTCAGGGAGGAATGGGACACGACCTCGGCATCGGCGTACCGGTTGTCCAGCTGAGGCTTGAAGACCTGGACGGGAATTCTGGCGATGTTGGAGCGAGTGACCCGGCGAATCAACTCCTCACTCTTTCCGGAGAACATTGGGCCACAGATGACCTCTACCCATCCGTCTGTGCTCCGTCTGAACATCAAGGGCGAGGCTAACAACTACCAGGTACCAAGAACTCACGTCAGTTGGTTTTCCCCCGGGACCGGGGTCTTCATCAACCAGACGGAGTTGGCGATACCAAGGGCGAGCGCCATCGACATGTAGAACGATCCACCCTGGCTCAGGAAGGGGAGCGGAAGACCGGTCACAGGCATTATTCCGATTGTCATTCCGATGTTGACGAAAACATGGAACATCACCATCGCCGCCGTTCCGGCAGCAATCAGCGCGCCGAATCGATCTCTGGCGTTCGCCGATATGACCAGCAGACGCCACACGATGACTCCGAAAGCCGCCAGGACGAGCAAACCGCCAATCAAACCGAGTTGCTCACCGACCGCGGTGAAGATGAAGTCGTTCTCCTGCTCAGGCACGTAGTTGAAATCGGTCAGCGTTCCCTCGCGGAACAGACCTTTCCCGAACAGCTGACCCGATCCGATGGCGTTCTTCGATTGTTGGAGTTGGTAGCCGATCCCCTGCGGGTCGATGCCCGAATCGATCAGGAGTCGAAGACGATTGATTTGATACTCGCTCAACAGACCGAATTGCAGAGCGGCCGCCACAGCAAGGACCAGGGCCACTAGCAATGAGACCAGTTGCCTCCACGTCGCGCCGGAAATGAAGAGCATCGCGAACAGGATGAATCCGAACACAAGAGTCGTGCCCAGGTCAGGCTGCATGTAGACGAGAGCAGCAGGAACGGCAACGATCCCGACAGCCTGGAACACCTTCTGCCAGCTCATGGTTCTCGGTCCGAGCTCGTCCCTTCTCGAGGGAGCAAGATGGCTGGCCAGGACGACTATCACGACCACCTTGGCGAACTCCGCAGGTTGCAGGTTGAAGGATCCGAGCGGGATCCACCGGCTGACGTTGTTCACAGAATCAAACACGAAAACTGCCAGAAGCAGCAACAGGGTCACCACCGAGATCATGGGGACGATGCCCCGGTACTCGCGATAGTCG
>JAPUJM010000045.1 GCA_027296205.1 Actinomycetota bacterium | reverse complement strand
GGAGGCAGCCTGGGAAGGTGAGTACGACGCCTGCGACATCTACGGGCTGTCAGAGGTGATCGGTCCCGGCGTGGCTATCGAATGTCGTGAGCACAAGGGGGGGATGCATGTCATCGAGGACCACTTCTACCCTGAGATCGTGGATCCGGAGACCGGTGAGCCGACCCCCGACGGTGAGCTCGGCGAGCTGGTGCTCACCACCCTCACCAAACAGGCCCAACCGGTTCTGCGCTATCGGACACGTGATATCACGAGATTTCTCGAAGGAGCGTGCCGGTGCGGCCGGACCAGCAGAAGAATCGAGCGTTTGCAAGGACGCGCCGATGACATGCTGGTCATCCGGGGGATCAACGTCTATCCAAAGACGATCGAGACGATCCTCATGGCCGACCCGGCCCTGGGCGCCAATTACGCAATCGTGGTCGACAGACGGTCCGAGCTGGTGGAACTGGAGGCGCGAGTAGAAGTCAAAGAGGAGTCCCTCAACGACAGAGCTGACCAGATTGCCCGGCGTCTCCAGGATCAGCTGATGGAGACCATCCGGCTGCGAGTCGGCGTTACCGTCGGACCACCGGGCAGCGTCCCCCGCACCGAGGCTGGGAAGGCTCAGCGAGTCTTCGAGCAAACCGGCGACGAGGACCCGCTGGGGTGATGGACCCGGACACCACTACAGCAACGGCCGATCCGAGACTGGGAGGAGTCTCCCATCGAGTCATCACTCATGGTCCCGTCGATTCTCTCGAGGAGGCTGCCCGCCAAAGAGGAGTACCGGCGGCGGCGGTGATCAAGACGATGGTCGTCCGCCGAAATGAAGACGACTACGTGTTCGTGCTGGTCCCTGGTGATCGAGTGATCGACTGGGCAAAGCTTCGCTCGGTCCTTGGCGAGAGACGTCTTTCCATGCCAGACGCGAGCAAGGCTCTCGAAGTGACCGGATACGTTCGAGGGACCATCACCCCTCTCGGCGCCAGGCGACCCTTGTCGGTGGTGACCGACGAGCGGGTCGCCTCCGGCGAGGTCTCCATCGGAGGCGGCGCACGCGGGGTGTCGATCACGATCGACGGTAATGCTCTGGCCAAGATCCTCGGCGCAGATGTGAACGACGTCACCAAACCCCAGGCCTGAACCGAATGGTTGATGCGACCCACCACGCGATCACCCCAGGACGCTGAAAGACGATGCCTCGTTGATCTCCCGGTTCCTGCTGAAGACACCCATATCCAGCTCGAGCCCGATGTGGGGCATCTTCACCTTCACGGGATTGGAGTCATGGTCGTGGCCGGCCTCGACTGCATCGATCAGTTGAACCATGCAGTAGGCCGCGACGTGTGAGTTCTTGAACTGGTTACCGCTGGTGCCGATGGCAACGTAGAACCCGTCGAGGTCTGTCTTGTCGTAGATCGGAATCCAGTCGTCGCTCACGTCGTAGAGATCGACGACTCCCTTCTTGTCGCTCGGAACCCCGAGTGACGGCAGACGTCTGGCAAGACGGAGGACCTGAGCGCGCCACTGCTCTTCGGTGATGTCGCGGTCGAATTCGTCGGGATTCTGCACCCAAATTTGGGGGTCGCATTCCGGATCCTGACTACCGATGAGGATGTTATTGCCCACCTCGGGCCGGAAATAGGTTCCGAGGTCGTCATCCCCCACCAGCATCCCGTCCTTCTCGAAGTCCATGCCTGGCGGCGACGGAACATGATGAACCTCATGACGAAGGGCCTTCGTCTTGATGCGCATCGAATCGGCGACACCGGCCATCTCGTTGATGACGAAGGAATGTGGCCCGGCGACGTTGATCACGATGGGAGCCCCGATTGACGTGCCGTCGACCAGGTCCACGCCGGCAACCCGGCCTCCCTCAATTCGAATTCCGGCCACCTCGGTATTGAATACGAACTCACCACCCTTGGCCTCCGCCGCCCGTTGCAGGTTGTGGGTGGCCAGCTGGGGGTCGGTGACATACCCGGCAATTGGAGTGTGAACCGCGCTGCTTATCTGGTGCGCCGGCTCTTCCCAGAAGGCATCGTCGTCAGGTCGCTTCGGTGGGGAGTGATCGCCGGTGTCGATGCCAGGAATGCGCTCGGTCAAGCGCTCGGTGTCCCAGACCTCGTAGGGGATACCAATCTCGTCAAACAGGGGCAGGACTTTCTCCATGTGACCACCATGACTCCCGACGAACACGGCGCCACAATGGACGAATCCAGCCACTCCCCTCTCGTCCTCGACCTCGAGATAGTTCTCCCAATCCTTCCAGTAATGAAAGCCCTCATAGGCCATGACCACACCCGCCCAGGTCGAGTAATGAGTGCGGATGATGGCGCAGGAGTTGGCGGTGGAGCCATATCCGGCGGCGGGGAGTTTGTCGATGTTCAGGGTCTTGTAGCCCGACTTCGACATCTCGAAACCGAGATTGGCACCGATGATCCCAGCGCCAATGATGATTGCGTCATAATTCTGCCTGTCACTCATGGGTACCAGGTTATCGGTCTGTTGGTCAGACCGCCGCGAGACCAGTGGGTCTGTCTAGGGTTTCGCAGTCACACTGGGAGCACCGAAAATGACTCGCCGACCACGCTTCTCCGCTTGGAAGTTGATCAGTCACGGCCTGAGCCGGTCCCCATGGCCAAGGGTCTGGGAACGGCACGAGCTGGCATCGAGCTACGACGTGGTCATCGTGGGTGGTGGTGTCCACGGTCTCGCCACCGCCTACTACCTCGCCCGGAACCACGGCATCACCAATGTGGCGGTCGTGGAGAAGAGCTACATAGGGAGCGGTGGGTCGGGACGCAACACTGCGATCGTGCGGTCCAACTATCTCACTGTCGAGGGGTCTCGCTTCTATGACCGCTCGGTGAAGCTCTACGAGCGGCTCGCCTCTGAGCTCAACTTCAATGTGATGTTCGAGCAGCGCGGTCACCTGACCCTGGCTCACAGCGATTCATCGCTGCGAACGATGAGATGGCGTGCGGAGGTCAACAAGCTCCAGGGCATCGACTCCACGGTGATCAGCCCCGCCGAGATCAAGCAGCTTGCGCCCTTCCTCGACACGTCGGACCACCCGCGCTATCCCATCGTCGGCGCTCTCTGGCATCCACCCGGGGGCATCATCCGCCACGACGCCGTCGTCTGGGGTTATGCACGAGCCGCGGCCACCTTGGGCGTCCACATCCATCAGGAGACGGAACTCGTCGGGATCGATGTCAGGTCGGACCGGGTAGTCGGAGTCCGGACGAGCCGGGGGCCTATTTCCACGTCGACCGTCATCAACTGCACGGCCGGTTGGTCTTCACTGATTGCGGCCATGGCAGGTGTCACCCTTCCCATCACAACACGCCCACTTCAGGCTGCGGTCACCGAACCGGTCAGGCTTTTCCTCCAC
>JAPUJM010000044.1 GCA_027296205.1 Actinomycetota bacterium | reverse complement strand
ATGGCAAAAGTCCGACGCCGAACTCACCCCGTTTCCCGGTATGAACCGGGAACCTTCACATGTCAAAAAGCCCCTGACTTCGCCCGCCAGGCAAACCGGGCAAACGGTCAGGTGACCGGTTGCCCCACAGCCCCCAAATAGCTCCCCAGCAAGATGCAATCTATACCTCTCTCGCCCGACCCACAAGAGAGATTGCCGGAGCTGAGTCCAGAGGAAAGGGCGAATCGGTACGCTGACCTGCAATGGACTATGTCGCACTTCAGGAAAAGATAAGTCGGATCGATGGCGTCGAGGCGGCTCGGGTGGTTGGGGAGAACGGCCGTGTCGATGAGATTCACGTTCTCGCCCGTCGCAACAAGGCCCCCAAACAGCTGGTCAGGGACGTCCAGTCACTCGGTCAGGCGTTGTTCGGCATCGATATCGACCGTCGCGTCGTGTCGGTCGTCCAATTGGCCGATTCTGACCTCGACGGTGGGATTCGACCCGCTGTCGTCGATGTCTCCGAAGCCATCGAAGGTGCGAAGGCCGAAGTCACAGTCACCCTGCGCTGGCAGGACAACCTCCTCCTGGGGACAGCGGCGGGCGCCGCCGCTTCGTCGACACGACCTCGCCAGATTGCAGAGGCGACACTCGAGGCTGTCCGTCAGGCGATACACGACTCGGCCGCGTTGGCGATCATTTCGATGGACGTGGCGACCCTCGGCAGCCGAAAGATCGCTGTCGCTCAGGTCGTCCTGGTTACGGAGGCCGGCGAGCGCATGCTCATCGGATCGGCGTATGCGGACGACGAGGAGACCAGAGCAGTGGTCCGCGCCGTTCTCGACGCCTTGAATCGTTTGCTCCCCGATCTCAAGGTTTCTTGACTTCCAACGCGGTCTCCACGCCACACCATCTGTCGGCCGAGGCCGGCCGACAGATTCTGATGAATGGCGGCAACGCCATCGATGCTGCAATCGCCGCGGTGGCGGCCCAGGGGGTAGTGGCGCCGGAGACGTCGGGCATCGGGGGGGACCTGTTCGCCCTCATCCATCGACCGGGTTGGGAAAAACCAGTGGCCCTGAATGCGTCAGGGAGATCGGGATCAAACGCGAGCGCGGCAATCTTGCGAGACTCCGAAGAGACCGAGGTGCCTCGGGATCACCCATCCACAGTCACCATCCCGGGTTGTGTCGACGGCTTCGTGGCTTTGTCCGAGTTCGGCGCTCTCACTCTTGGAGACGCCCTTGCCCCGGCGATCGAGTTGGCCCGGTCGGGATTCGAAGTCTCGACGGAGCAGGCAGCAGCCTTCCGCAGGATGGCTGCGGTGTATCGGGACAACCCGGCCGTTGCCGATTTCTACCCGAGTGGCCGGCCGGTCGCCCGGGGAGATGTCATCAGAAGACTCGACCTGGCAGCGACCCTCCAGTCATTGGCCGACAGCGGGCGGGACGCCTTCTACCGCGGTCGGGCCGGGGAAGACATCGTCGCGGCGGTCGGCGGCCTCATCACGCTCGATGACATGGAATCGAGCCAGGCGGAATGGATCGATCCGATTGGAGTCGGCGTCGCCGGGCTCAGAGCTTGGACGATCCCACCCAACTCTCAGGGCTACCTGGGTCCGGCCACGCTCGCCGTGTTCGAGATGCTGGAGCCACCGGAGGACCCGGAGAGCCCCCTCCGCAGACACCTGTTGATCGAGGCGTACCGTTCCCTGGCCTGGGAGCGAAACGACCTTGTAGCCGACCCCGACCATCTCGCCCTTCCGGCAAACTTGCTTCTGGACAGAGATCGACTCGAACGAGCGGCCGCGAAGGTCTCACTCAGTCGCTCCGGTGTGTGGCCGCAAGCCATGGGAGCGACTTCAGGCACCGCCTACCTCTGCGTCGCAGACTCCAGTGGGATGGCGGTGTCCATCATCCAATCGAACTACCGCGGCACGGGGTCTCCCTTCGGCGCCGCCCGATCCGGGTTCCTACTGCAGGACCGCGGTGCAGGATTCAGCCTCACCCCCGGGCACCCCAACGAATTGGCTCCGGGAAAACGCCCATTGCACACCCTGGCGCCAACCCTCTGGACCGAAGGCACCAACCCGTCCTGGTTACTCGGCACGCGTGGTGGCTCGGTTCAGCCGCAGTTGGTCGCTCAAGTCGGGGCGGCTGCGATCCTCGGCGGCGCCGAACTAGAGACGGCCCAGTCGGCGCCGCGTTGGACAATCTCCGATTTTGGGCCCGACTCGGAACCGAGACTAACGGTTGAGCCCGGGATGTCGGACGCCACCCTCGCCGATCTTCGATCGCGGGGACATGTCATCGAGGAACTCGACGCCCTGCAACCTGGATGGGGGCCCCTCTCCTTGATCGAACTGGAAGGGGACACCCGTCGCTCCGCTGCCGACCCGAGGGTCGACACCACCGCAGCCCTCCTCTTCTAGTGAGACGCCACTAGGACCGCAGGTCTGTAATCACCTGCTGGAGCGCGTCGGGGTCGATGCCCATCGCCGAGCCAACCGTGTAGAACCCCACGCGTTGCACCCGGTTGCCATAGCGGTCTTTGATCGCTTGCCCGAGCTTGTCGATGGGAGCAGCCACCCCGACATCGAGCACCGCCCCGTCGGGCACGACGTCGGGCATCTCCGCCCACTGACCCCGCTTCGACATCGAGTGGAGCTCATCGCCGAAATCCCACCCGCTGGCTTCCAGCACCGGCTTGTACGAGGGGGTCGATGCATAAAACGAAATCTGCTGACGCACCGGCGCCATTGCCTGCTCGACCTCCGAGTCGCTATCACCCGTCATGACGAAAACCGTCGTAGTCCGCTCCACATCGTCGATCGAACGGCCTGCTGCCTCGGCGCCCTTTGTCATGTTCGGCAGGACGATCTCATCGAGGTAGGCGGTCGTGTGGAACGGGTGCACGTGAAACCCATCACAGATCTCGCCGGCCAGCGAACTCAGGTAAGGGCCCACCCCCGCGATGTAGATGGGGATGTCAGGGTGGGGGATGGGGCCTGGATCGAAGAAGGGCGTCATGAGAGAGAACTTGTAGAACTTGCCCTCATGATCCAGCGGAGTCGAGTTCTGCCATGCATCCCAGATCGCCCTCACCGCGAGGATGTAGTCCCTCAACCTCGATCCTGGATTCCCCCACTCTGTGCTGAATCGACGGACGATGTGGGCCCGGATCTGGGTGCCGAGGCCGAGCAGGAACTTGCCCTTGGACAGTCGTGCCAGGTCCCACGCCGTCATGGCCGTGACCATCGGCGAGCGGGGAAAGGCAACGGCGATCGCCGTGCCCAACTCGAGCCCGGGCGCGGCGTCGGCCGCGAAGGCAAGGGGCAAGAACGGGTCGTACTGGGTCTCGGCTGAGAAGAACCCGTCATATCCCATCTGCTGGGCGTTACGTGCTAGTTCAATAGCGCCCTCCGGGGGAGATGGCGGGAAGTAAAAGTCAACCTTCATCGGGCCAGCGTAGGGCACCGCTTCAAGACGGGTAACCTTGGGAACATGTTGAAGAAGATGGCCAAGGTAATCGGGCTCATTGGGGGGGCAGCCGCCGTCCTGTGGGCGATGCGAGACAGATTTGTCTCGGTGGCAACTTCGCGAGAACCCGAGCCACCCAGGTTCCGAGCACCCGGCGCCGACGCCGGTCAGAGCATCGAGGTGATCGATGGGATAGGCCCGGTCTTCGCCACACGGCTGACCGAGGCCGGAATGGAAGACATCGCCTCCCTCGCCGACGCCTCGCCGGACTCTGTTGCCGAGGCGGCCGGTGTCAGCGGCGCCCGCGCTCGCTCCTGGATCGAGCAAGCCCAGAAGTACTAAATGCCATACCTCCACGCCCCGGAGGATCTGGGGGAGGTAGTCGGCGAGGAGCCTTCGTATCGTGTCGACCAGTTGCACGACTGGCTCTACCGGACTCCGGTACTCCACGCCGAAGACATGACCAACCTTCCCGGTCGGCTTCGAGCCCAGCTTGCCGAGACGCTTTGGCCGTTCAAGGTGGAGATGGAGCAGGAGTCCGACCGGGGAACCACGAAAAAATGGCTGTTCCGCGCCCCCGACGGAGCGGCCATCGAGACAGTACTGATGGGCTACCGCAGGCGGGCGACGCTCTGCATCTCGAGCCAGGCCGGCTGTGCCCTTGCCTGCACGTTTTGCGCGACCGGCCAGTTCGGCTTCGAGCGGCACCTCGAGGCAGGAGAGATCGTGGCTCAGGTGGCATACGCCCGGGCATTCCTCCGTCAGATCGGGATGCCGGGGGTTCCCGACCGTCTCACCAACGTCGTATTCATGGGCATGGGAGAACCGCTCGCCAACTATGCCCGGGTTCGAGAGGCATTGCGCCGGATGATCGAGGTGATGGGGATGTCGGCCCGATCGATCACCGTGTCGACCGTTGGCGTGGTTCCGGGAATCAATCGTCTTGCCGAGGACCCGTGGCCCGTCTATCTGGCGATCAGCCTCCACGCCGCCGACGACGAGCTGCGATCGTCGTTGGTCCCGATCAACAGGCGTTACCCCATCGAGAAGCTGGAAGAGGCCGCGTGGAACTACTTCGAGAAGAAGGGGAGACGACTCTCCATCGAGTGGACGATGATGGACGGGGTGAACGACACCGACGACCAGGCGAGAAAACTCGCCGCCATCGCCAAACGTCTCCGGGCGCACGTCAACCTGATCGCTCTGAACCCGACTCCGCTCAGCGAAGAGCGATCGTCGTCCCGATTGCATATCGCCGAGTTCGCCAGAGTTCTGGAGTCGCTGGGCGTCAATGTGACCATCAGGGACACCCGAGGCAAAGACATCGACGCCGCCTGTGGTCAGCTGAGGATTATGGCTGGCAATAGCCCCGAAGCTGGTTAGGCTCGTCCTCGCGGAGCGGTTTCAGGGGCTGAAGGATCTGGCCTTCAATGTCTTCAAACCGTCGTTTGCGCGCCCTCATCGCCGGAGCAGTTCTCACATTGCTGGTGGCACTGTTCTCCGTCCACTACACGGTGAGGCGCGGCGACACACTCGGAAGAATCGCCAGAGAAAACGGGGTCTCCCTGAGTGACCTCGTCGGGGCCAACGACATCTCCAACCCGAACCTGATTCATGTTGGGCAGATCCTGATAATTCCCGGTGAGAAGGGAGAGCCCGAGGTGATCCACGTCGTCGCCCGCGGGGAGACTCTGGGCAAAATCGCCTCCAAATACCAGTCCACCGTGTCGGCCCTGGCGATGAGAAACGCCATCGCCAACCCGAATCTGATTCGCATCGGCCAAAGCCTCGTCGTCTCCGGATCTGGATCTGGCGGGGATCCGGGGGGAACCTCGGGCGGGGAGGACGCCGAGCCTCCATTGACCCCCACCCACTCGGGCTCCCACACCGTGAGGCGCGGGGAGAGCATCAAGAGCATCGCAGCCGACCACGGCGTGACCGTCACCCAAATCACCCGCGCCAACGGGATCCTCAATGGTGTGATCTACGCCGGATACAACCTGCTGCTAGCCGGCCCGGGATACGTCGCCGAGGGAAGCGGGAAGGGTGAGGGCACCTACACCGTCAAGACAGGCGACCGGCTGGGAGACATCGCCGCCCGGCACGGGACCACCATCTCACAGCTGTCGAGCGCCAATAACATCTCCAACCCCAACCTGATCCAGGTAGGCCAGGTCCTCGTCGTCCCCACCGGCTCCCGGTGGGTGTGTCCTGTCGAAAACGCCCGGTTCTCCAATAGCTGGGGCGCCCCCAGAGCCGGCGGCACCCGCTGGCATGATGGCAACGACCTGTTCTCCTTTTTTGGAGCCGCGGTCTACGCCCCGACGTCCGGGAACGTTGCGTTCAAGACCGGGTCGATCAGTGGCAAACAGTTCAATCTGCGGGGTGACGACGGTGTGCTCTACATCGGCAGCCACATGAGCGACTTCGGCAAGAGCGGCCAGGTGAATGCGGGCGACATCATCGGCTACGTGGGCACCAGTGGCAATGCCCTCGGGACAAGCCCTCACCTCCACTTCGGCATGTACCCGAACAGCGGGAACGCCGTCAACCCATACCCGAGCCTCATCGCCAACGGCTGCAAGTGAGTTGCCGAGCGTCGGTGCACTAAGAAGGTCGGGTCAACTCGAACCTGTCACGGGTGTTGATGTAAAAGTTGCCTGACATCCTGCCGATAGCCGCCAGGACTTCGCTGTCCACCCGGGTGCCGTCGAGAGCATCCTCCCTGATGTGCATCGCCACTACTCGCCCGATCACGACCCGGGAACGCCCCTCGTCACCAATATCGAGAATGTCGACCACACGGCACTCGAGATTTGCCGGGGACTCCGCCACCATCGGTGCGTTCACCTTCGCGCCGACAACCGCGGTCAGGCCGGCAATGGCGAATTCGTCCTCCTCGGCGGTGAATGAGCCTGAAGTCACGTTCATGGCGTGAGCCACATCTTCGGAGACGATGTTGACGGTGAACTCGCCGGTCCTCTCGGCGAAAGCCACCGAATCCTTGGGGCGATCGGGATGACGTCCGCCGGAGAAGAGCACCGTGGGCGGGCTGGATGAGACCACGTTGAAGAACGAGAACGGGGCCAGGTTGAAACTGTCGTCATCGCGTCTTGTCCCGATCCACCCGATGGGCCGGGGAACCACCACGCCGGAGAGCAGCTTGTAGGCGTCGAGAGGCTCTGTCTCGTCAAAGTCGAAAGTCTTCTTCTTCAAAGCATGACCTCTTTCAATAGATCAAGTCGTATCGCGCCCGCTTCCAACATCTGACGATGGAATTTCCGCCGGTCGAATCCCGACCCGTGACGAGTCATCGATTCATCGCGGATCTTCAGAATCTCCCTCTCCCCCACCTTGTATGAGATCGCCTGGCCGATCCAACCCAGGTATCGCTTGACCTCCGACTCGGCGATATCCCGGGGCTGAAGGCCAACTTTCTCCATGTAGTCCACTGCTTTTTCGTAGTCCCACACTTCACCCCTGTGCAGGGGCGCGTCGTCCGGAATCCGCAGCTCCAACTGGGCGCCGATGTCCACCACCACTCGGGTGGCTCGGAAAAGCTGGCTCGACAGCAACCCCAGTCGATACTCGGGTTTCTCGAAGAATCCGAGCTCATCCATGAGACGCTCGGCATAGAGAGCCCAGCCTTCCCCCGACCCCGAATACCAGACAACGCTGCGCTGGAAGCGGGAAAGCTTCTCGCGCTCACGGACGGCGGTCGCGACTTGTAAGTGATGACCCGGGAAACCCTCGTGATACGCCGTCGACACCTCCTGCCAGTACGGGATCCTCTCCCTCTCACCCAGCGCGTACCAAATAGAGCCGGACCGGCTGAAGTCCTCGGACGGACCGATGTACCAGGCACCGAGACTCCCACCCGGTGGGGCGATGTTGACCGAGACGAATCTCATTTCGTCCGGAACCTCGAAGTGCTCGCCGGCAAGCTGCTCAATCGCCTGCTGCTGGATATCGAAGACGAAGTCGACGAACTCCCGACGAGTCGTCGCCGAGCGCTCAGGATCGGTGTCGAGAAGATCGACCACCTCTTCGATGGTGAGGTCGGGATCGATATCGGCAGCGGTGGACGCCATCTCCGCGCGGAGCCGGTGCACCTCCGACCATCCCCACTCGTAAGTCTCACGGGGGTCGAGCGCGATGCCTAGAAAATGATCCGCGCCCCGTAGATACCGCTCCTCGCCCACCGCGTCATGGGGGCTGGCAACAGGGAGGTAGGAAGTGCGCAGCCATTCGGCGAAATCGGCGCAGCCGGACCTGGCAGCCTCAACGGCTTCGGTCACTCCAACGGAGTCGGCACCCACCGATTCGGCCTCGCGGGGAAACGCGAGGAACCGTGACTGCTCGGAGGCCGATGCCTCTACCTGGCTCAACAGTGACTTCGCCTGACGAAGTGCCACCGTTTCGCCGGCGTCAACGCCGACTGTGAGCGACGCCCGGTAGCCCGCCAGCATCCCGCCGAATCCATTGAGCCGGGCGCAGATCGAGTCCCATTCCTCCTGCGACGCTTTGGGCATGACGTCAAAGGAGTCACGCATATTTTGAAACGGTCCGTAGATGTGGTTGATGTCACGAGCCCATTTCTGGTCGTCGTGGTCAGAGATGCGTGTATCGAGCCAGCCAACGATCACCCTCGACGCCATAGCCTGAGCCGGATCTGGATGGTCGACGTGCTTGCTCAGTTGCCGCCGGGTCGACCGGTATAGAGCGGCTCGCTGCGCCTCACCATCTGGGGAATAGTCGGTGCTGAGATGATCTCGCCCGGCCACGCCACTGGACGTCGCGTCGACCGGGGAAAGATCGGCCCACTGGTCGGTAAAGCGATCCGAGATCTCAAATGGTGTGCTCATACCCTCCTCAAAGACGACGGCGGCAGGCTATACCAGTCAGCAGGTCGGCTTCGTGGGATAGCCTCACTTCCGTGACCGATCTCATCGAGGTCCGACCGGACGAGCAATTCGATGTCGCCGCCGTCGTCTTGTGGATGAAGTCGACGGATGACCTACCCGGCGGCAAGCCCGAGGTGCGCCAATTTGGCGGCGGGAAGGCGAATCTGACTTATCTACTCGTGTTCCCGGAGGGCACCGAATTAGTACTGAGGCGGCCACCACTGGGGCCGGTGGCCGCCAAGTCCCATGACATGGGTCGCGAGTACCGGGTCCTTTCCAGGCTGTGGCGTGTTTTTGACAAGGCGCCGCGAGCCGTGGCCCACTGCGACGACGTCTCAGTGATCGGAAGTCCCTTCTTCCTCATGGAAAGACGACCCGGTGTGGTGGTTCGCGGCGAGATACCTGCTCGATTTGGGGGTGGCGCCGACGAGATTGCCAATCGGACGCTGTCTGAGGTGGTTGTCGGCACTCTCGCCGAGTTCCATTCGGCCAACCCCCAAGAGTGCGACCTTGGAGATCTCGGTCACCCCGAAGGCTTTCTCAGGCGTCAGGTCGAGGGCTGGACAGCAAGGTGGGAGCGGGCCAAGCACGAGGACAACGAACGGGCCGACGAGCTCGCCTCCTGGCTGCTTGCCGAGCTTCCCCGGTCGGCCGAGGTCACCTTGCTTCATAATGACTGGCGGCTCGACAACATGGCAGTAGCCACGGACGACCCGGGAAGATGCACGGCTGTCTTCGACTGGGATATGGCCACCCGGGGAGATCCACTCGCCGACGTAGGCACCCTCATGGGCTCCTGGTTCGATCCGGGTGAAGCGCCGGACGCTCTCGGCATGATGCCGACAACCGCATCCGGCTGGCTCGATCGAAAGTCGGCTGTGCTGCGTTACGGCGAGCTGTCCGGCAGAGACCTCACGTCAATCGAGTGGTATCTCGTCTTCGGGTCCTGGAAACTC
>JAPUJM010000043.1 GCA_027296205.1 Actinomycetota bacterium | reverse complement strand
AGGCGCATCTCGCTGGCCTCGACAGACCGGCGGTCGTCAACGTATGGGCGTCATGGTGCCTGCCATGTCGCTCGGAGGCCCCCGTGCTGAACACGGCAAACGAGAAGTACGGAGAGCAGATCGAGTTCATCGGTCTCGATGTTCAGGACAACCAGACAGACGCCATGGGCTTCCTGGATGAGTTCGGTCTCGAATTTGACCACTTCTTCGACCGCGACCGCGAGGTCGTCAACCATTATGGCGGGATCGGCACACCGGTCACTTTCTTCTTCGCACCGAACGGTGAGTTGGTCAAGACACATAGCGGGATCCTGGACGAGCGGACACTCGCCTTGAATATCGACGAGTTGCTCCGACTGGACTCCTAGTGCCCCCCAGCGGATTTACGCCGACGACCGCACGTACATTGGAGAGCACTTAGTTGGAGTTCACCCTTCTGTGGGCGGCGTTCACTGCCATCGGCTTCAGTTGGGTGGGCACCCGTCTCTGGAGTGACCGTCTCCCCGATCATCCGACAGACCGCATGATTGGAGCGGCGGCGGGCGGGCTCATTGTTGGTCGGCTGGTCGCGATGACGGTGCAGGGCATCAATCCTCTGCTCCACCCGTTGGACATCTTGATTGTCCGGGGAGGCGTCCATACGGGAGCAGCCACCATTGGCGCCATTCTGACTTACCTGTGGGCCGGCAAGTGGAGAATCGCCAACCTGGACGCCACCGCACCTGCGGCGGTACTGGGCCTGGCCGGCTGGCATGCCGGGTGTCTGTGGCGGGCCGCCTGTCTAGGGACAGCTTCGAATCTTCCTTGGGCATGGGCTGAGCCGGGGAGTGCCGTCACCCGCCATCCTGTCGAGCTCTATGCCGCCTTCGGCCTAGGGGCGGCCGCATGGCTGATCTCCCGATTGCCCTGGCGGCTTCTCACGAGAGCGGGATCGGCGCTTGTCCTCGTTGGGTCGGTCCGTCTCCTCACCGAGCCGATGCAGTTGAGTCTCAGCGGGGGTCCGGTCGGCTGGTATCTGGCCGCCGTCGTGCTCGGAGGACTCATCGTTTGGTTTGGGCCATGGATCGGCAACCGGCTGTCCACTGCGCCAACTTGAGAGTCTTCCCCTCGGGGATGAGACTCCAAATGTGGCTCCACTAGTCCATCTCGAAGATGCCGGGGTTTCCCTTGGGGGAAAGCCCATCCTTCGACACGTCGATTTCGAATTGCAGCCAGGTCAAGTGGTGGGTATCGCCGGACCGAACGGATCGGGCAAGACCACCTTGATTCGAGTGTTGACCACCTTGCTCAGGATCAGCGAGGGAACGGGATCGGTATTGGGCGCCGACGTCAACTCTGACCAGGTGTTCCGGGTCAGACCATCCATCGGGATGATCGGTCACAACCCGGCGCTGATCGGTGAGCTGACGCTTCTCGAGAATCTCATTCACATAGCACGGTTGGCCGGAGTTCCCGAGGAGAGAGTGGGCACGGCCCTCGAGGTGGTTGGTCTCGACGAGGCAGCCGACAGACTGGCGAATGCGAGTTCCTTTGGCATGCGGAGACGTATCGAAGTGGCGCACTTGCTGCTGACGAGGCCACGGCTGGTGCTACTCGATGAGGCAACTTCCGGTCTTGACAATTCAGCCCGGGAGCTCATCAACGCACTCAGGGACCGAACGGTGGCAGATGGCGGTGGAGTGGTCATGGTCTCCCATGACCAGAAGCGGCTGGCGGAGACATGCGAAGAGGTGATGGGCCTTGCTTCCGGTCGCCTGGTGAGTGCTCAATGAGCTTCTGGGGGCAGACCCTGGAGATCGCAAGGGTGGATCTCCGTGTCGAGAGACGACTCGGAGACACCCTCAGAATCGTGCTTCCTTTCGCTGTGGTCGCCCTCATGGTCTTTCCACTTTCTCTTGGAATTGAGCTTGCGGTCATAAGTCGAATAGGCCCGGCGGTGTTCTGGTCGCTGGGAATCCTCTTCGGCATGCAGATTGCTCTCCGCCAGTCGGTGGCCGATACCCAAGAGCGGCGAGACCTCCACGCTCTGCTCGGGGTGGATCCGGCCGCCCGTTTCGTCGGTCGGATGCTGTCCGGTGGTGTTCTCATGCTGGCGTTCCTCGTGGTGCTTTTCATCGCGATGGTGCTCATATACGGGCCAACCCTCCCACCGGGGTCCTGGTCGACCGTGCTGGTTGGAACGGTGCTCTTCTCGATCGGGCTCACCGAGCTCGGCACACTTGCCGGTGAGGTGACAGCCGGACTCAGGAATCGCACTGCCCTCGCATCTCTGATCGTCGCTCCTCTGGCACTTCCCCTGGTCATCGGCGCCTCCCAGTCATTGGAGGCACTATCCCGTGGCGCCGGTATTCTCCCATGGGTATTGCTGATGCTCGCCACCGACCTGGCCCTGGCAGTAGTCGGAGTGGGTCTGGCGAGACCTCTCGAGGAGGCGACACGATGACTCGGATAAGGGTGCTGTTTGGCGTTGCTGCGGCTGCGATGGCGGTCGGGCTCTGGTTCGCGCTCACCGCTCCTCCCGACTCGCTCCAGGGCCAGTACAGCCGAATAATCAACGTTCATGTGCCCTCGTTATGGCTGGCCTTTCTGGCGTTCGGGGTGACGGCCCTCGGCTCGATTGCGTGGCTGTGGAAGAAAACTCAGCGATGGGACCGACTCGCCTCGGCTTCGGCTGAGATAGGAGTGCTGTTCACCGGCATCGGCCTGTTCACCGGAATGGTCTGGGGCCAGGCCGTGTGGGGCCGGGCCTGGGACTGGGGTGATGCTCGTCTCACCACGACAGCCGTGATGTTCTTTGTCTACTTGGGCTATATCGCCCTTCGCAATGCGGTGGACGATCCCGTCGTCAGGGCCCGACGCTCGGCCATTCTCGGGGTGGTAGCCGTCGTCCAGGTGCCCCTGGTCTACTTCTCCGTCAACCTCTTCAGGACTCTCCACCCGATCCAGTCGATCAGACCCGATGGCTCGGCTATGCCTTCGGAGATGATTTTTGCGATGCTCGTCAATGTTGTGGCCTTCACCATCCTCTACGTGGCCCTGATGGCTGCGCGGACCGATGTCGCCCGTACCGAGGAGACATTCCGGGAATCCGAGTTGCTTGCCGGCGACGCGGTGAAGCCACCAAAACTGAGTGAGGTCAAGGATGTCTGACACCGTCGTCGTCGTCGGCGTATTCGTGATCTCCTACGGGCTGATCCTCGCTTACGCCGTGTACCTGCATCTGCGGAGACGCAGGGCCGGGAGCTGATCGATGGCCCATCGCCAGTTTGTGCTCCTTGGCATCGGGGGAGTGATAGTCCTCGTCGTCGCCCTGACCATCGCCGGGCTAAACGACAACCTCACCTATTACCTGTACCCGACCGAGGCAGTCGATCAAAGATCGGAGTTCCCCGACGGTGAGCGCTTCAGACTCGCCGGGCTCGTTGTCGACGGCACCCTCATCGAGGTTGGTGACGACCTCAGATTCGATGTCACCGACGGCGGGGCAACGATCACCGTTGTCCTCAGCAACACCCCTCCTCCCCTGTTCGACGAGCGTGTTCCGGTTCTTGTCGAGGGTGCATGGAGCGG
>JAPUJM010000042.1 GCA_027296205.1 Actinomycetota bacterium | reverse complement strand
GGGGGAACCCCGCCCCAGGTCGAGCGTCTCACGATAAGACCGTACGACTGGAGTACCGATACCACATCGACGGGCTCGCCCGACGAGGTCCGCCCACCGTAGGAACCGGTGTTCTAGTCTGCCTCCGGGCTGGACCCATCGATGCGGACAGGCGCAAGGGCGCTGGTCCGCAATGACGGCATCTGCTCTCGCAATTTTCGGCCGAAAATCCTTGTTGATGTGAGGATTCCCTGCCTCGCTGTTTTGGCGTCAAAGTTCGTCAACGTCTGACGGTCGGAAGGTGGGGACAACAGCCGCTCCGGGGCTGATCGGGCTTGGGCGCCAGTAAACGGATCGAAAGACTATGCGTTATTGGCGGCCTTCACCGCAGCGCTTTTTGCAGCGTCTGAGTCCAGAACGGCTGTTAGCTGCGCCCAGCTGATCTTGACACCGTTTGTCTTGATCGTCCTGCCCTTACACCAAATGATCGAAGTCTTCGTGATGTGGCAGTCACCAAGATGGTTGGTGCCGTCGGGCGATTTGATCTCGAGTTCGATGCCCTTCGACTTGACTTCCATATCTACGGCGAATTCCTTGATTAGAACCTTCATCGGCCCCTCCTTCGGTTGGTACAAGAAGCGCTCGCTCCGATCCGAGCGTAGTGACACGATTTGCTCACACCGTGCCTTCAGCAGTCTGGCTGGGAGTCGAATCAGCAAGTCTGTTGTCGTCCATCCCAACACGGCTCGTATGGTTTTTAGGGTCCCTGCACCGACGATCAGCGTGGGGGAGTCCGATCGAGTGCTGACCGCGGAGGAACTCCCCACCGAAATTATCGCGGAAGCCCTGGGGGCCAGACCGGTCCGCCACCTACCCGATCAGTGTCTTTTCGATGATGTCGATGGCGTGATCAACGTGCTCGACCGTCGATCGTCGGTTGAGGATGGCGAATCGGAGGACGAATCGGTCGTCGATGATGGTGGGGCTGAGATGGACCGTGCGGTCGGCGTTGACCGCCGCCCACGCCGAACGGCCCAGTTCGTCGTTGTCAAACATGAAAGCGACAACCGACAGGTCAGGCGCCCACCTGGCGTCGATGCCATCGATCGTCCGCAGTCGCCGGTAGGCGTGTTCGGCGAGATCGAGACTGGAGTCGAGAGCCGCGCGGAAAGGAGCCACGCCATGAAGTTGGAGTGGAAGCCATACCGACAACCCGCGGGATGGCCGGCTCAATTCCGGGCCCAGCGACGAAATATCCCGGAGTCCCATGTAGCTGTCCTCGTCACGCAGATAAGCACCCCGACCCTCGTGAGCGTCCACCAGTGCTGCTTCGTCACGAACCAGCAGCGCTCCAACACCAAAGGGAATAGACAGTCCCTTGTGCGGGTCCAGGGAAAGCGAGTCGGCACGTTCGATCCCGTGCAGTGCTCGTTTCCCCCGCTCGGTGAGTTGAAAGAAGCCGCCATAGGCGGCGTCGATGTGCAACCACAGACCCTCCGACGATGTGATGTCGGCAATCTCGTCGAGGGGATCAACGGTCCCGGTGTCGGTGCTTCCTGCCGAGGCGATGACGAGAAGCGGTCTCTTTCCCTCGACGCGGTCCAAGGCAATGCGCTCACTCAGCCTGTTGACGTCCATCCTCAAGTCGTCGTCCACATCCACTCTCACGATCTGGTCCGAACGGAACCCGGCCAGACGGGCCGCCTTGGCAGCGGAGTGGTGGGTGTGGGGTGTCACATAGAGAACCCCCCTGGTGAAATGCTCACCGAGCACCGCGGTGCGTGCAGTGACGATCCCGGTGAAGTTGGCCATCGACCCGCCTGACATCAGCAAACCTGCCGAGTCGGGCCCCAACTCGAAGATCGATATGAACCAGTCGATGACACCGTGCTCGATGGCGGTGAAGCCCGGGGCGGCATTGGCGACACCGCTATACCGGTTGAGACCGGTGGCGAGGAAGTCGGCAAGGGCCGCTGTGTACATCCCCGCATTGGGGATGTAGGACATGTGGCCACCCGACGGGTGATAGATGCCGGCCTTTCCAGCCACGGTCAACTTCGACAGAATCGACTCCAAATCGCGACCTTCCTCGGCAGGGGGTTGGCGCAATTCCTCGAGGGTCTCCGGGTCCAGATCGATGCCCCACGCCTCCATCTCGGAAGCCCTGTCGTACCAATCGGCGAGATAGGCGACGACCTGGCCGGTCAGGTCTTCGCGGAGCTCTCGGTCGGGCTCGAGGTGGCTTTTCATCGATATTCAAGGTAATCGGCATCACTTCGCTCTGCGCATCGAGATCCGTCACATCTACGATCTGGTGAGACCAGGAGAGACGTGGGTATCGAATTCGAACGACTCAGACTGCTTTGGCCCGACCATCTCGGGCTGGCGCGTGGCAAGTATCTGACTCCGGACAAGGCGGAGTCAGGCACCGCCCACGCCATTTCCCTGTTCACCCTCGGCTTCGACCGGGTGATGACACCACACGATGGCGGACTCATGATGGAGGGTCTCCCCGACTGCGATGCCAGTTTCGACGGAAGTGACGTCCGACCAGGTTGGCAGGAGGGGACACAAGTGGTTATCCCGGACATAACACGACTGGGCGTTCCCGTTCCCTTGGCGCCGCGCAACGTCCTCAAAGCCACCATCGAGAAGTGGGACCACCATGGGATGAGCCCGATGGTTGGAATCGAGCTCGAGGCCTTTCTTTTCGAGCAGGACGGTGAAGGGAGCTGGCGGCCTCTCTCCAGTCCCGGCGCCTACGTATACGGGACCGGGATGGCAGTTGACCCAACGGGCACCATCGACGAGATCATGGCCACGGCGCGGAGAGTCGGGCTCCCACTCGAATCGGTCAACAGCGAATACGACAACGGCCAATTCGAGCTGACACTCGCCTACACCGACGCCCTACGCGCAGCCGATGATGCCTTCCTGTTCAAGGTCATGGCCAGAGAGATCGCGGCCGGCCGCGGCTTCCTCCTGACCTTCATGGGCAAGCCGATCAACGATCGAGGTGGCTCGGGTTTCCATGTGAATCTCTCTTTCAATGACGAGAGCGGTTCGAACGTCTTCTACGACCAGAGTGCGGATGACGGACTCAGCGAGTTTGCCCGCTCCTCGATGGCGGGGATGCTTCACCATCATGTAGGCATGACTGCCCTGCTTGCACCCACCGTCAACGCCTACAAGCGGCTCCAGCCGGGTTCGTTGTGTGGCTACTGGGCCAACTGGGGTTATGACCATCGCGGGGTGACTGTCCGCGTGCCACCGCCGCGCGGTCAGGGCACGAGACTCGAGCACAGGTTGGCCGACGGCTCGGTTGCTCCACACCAGGGTGTGGCTGCAGTGCTGACTGCTGCCCTTCTTGGATACGAGAAGGGTTACGAACTGCCGCCCGTCGAGACACTTGACTGCATAGAGAGAGCTTCCACCGACGTCATCCCCCCGGCGTCCCTCAAAGAGGCCCTGGATGCACTCGAGAAAGACGACGATTACGTAGAGGCATTTGGTCCCGCGTACATCGACGGGTTTGTGACGGTGAAGCGCGCCGAGTGGGCCCGTTATCAGAAGTGGACGACGGACTGGGAGATGTCCGAGTACCTACCCTTCCTCTGATGTCCGGGTTTCTCTTCCCCAAGACTCCGTCCGGCAAGTCATCGCTGATTCCGAAACCCCCCTGGCATTACTCGGGAGAGATGTTGACAGTGGAGTACCGAACCCATCCGGATCGTGTCGCCGAGTTGCTTCCCGAAGGTGCCACTCTGGCCGGTGATGATCCTGGGGCGGTGGCGCTGATCTGGGCCGATTGGCAGAGCGCCGGTGACACCTTGGAGGAGACTCTCGATCCAGTGCGCAGTCAGTACAAGGAGGTCTTCGCAGTCATCCGTTGCCAGTGGGAAGGCGAGTCGTGGAGTCGATGCCCCTACATATGGGTCGACAAGGACTTCGCATTGGTCCGCGGATATCATCAGGGGTATCCAAAGAAGCTGGGAGATATCTGGATGACGAGGCCGATCACAATCGGTCGAGCCGGGCCTCGTCTAGAAGCCGGAGGCCGATTCGGCGCAACGCTGGCCGCTGCCGGCCGACGGATCGCAGAAATACGGATCGACCTCGTCGAAACCAAGTCGTCGCCCGGGTTCGTCAACGGTCATCCGATGCTTCACAACCGATACTGGCCGGCGATCGAGTCGGACGGTTCGGCCTCGATGGACGAGCTGGTGACCATGCGTGGTTATGACGGTGAGATCGCAGACGTTTGGGCAGGTGACGCGGAAATCGAGCTCTACGAGTCACCTACTGAGGAACTCTTCCTTCTCGAGCCGTTAGAGGTGATCGGCGGCTACTACCACCGTGTGGGTGTGTCCTGGAGGGGCGGTACCACGCTGGTGCGCAACTCAGATCCGGCAGGGTAGAGCGTGGAACCTGGTGCTGAGACAATTATTCTCGTTCTCTCTGCCACTGTCTTTGCGATCGTCGCCGTTTCGGGACGTCTGGCCAGACTTTCCATCACGGAGCCCTTGATGGCTGTTGGCATAGGGATTCTCATAACGTTCCTTGTCGTCGATCCAGTTGATATCAGAAGTCCGGCGGCGCTCACCTTTCTCGAGTTGACACTCGCCTTGGTGCTCTTTACGGACGCAGCTCGCATCGACGTCGGCCGCATCCGTAGGCAGTACCGATGGCCGGCCCGAATGCTCTTGATCGGTCTTCCCCTGGCGATGATCCTGGGTGCGTTGGTAGCCGGTTGGATCCTGGCGATACCGTTTGGCGCGGCTCTCTTGCTGGGTGTGATTCTGGCGCCGACCGACGCCGCCCTTGCCGAGCCGGTGTTGGAGTCTGAGGTGCTGCCCGTGAGGATTCGCCAGACGCTGAACATCGAGTCGGGGTTGAACGATGGTCTCGCCCTCCCGGTGCTGTTCATCGCCATCGGCCTGATCGAGTCCGAGGCC
>JAPUJM010000041.1 GCA_027296205.1 Actinomycetota bacterium | reverse complement strand
CTTCTCCGCAGCCGTGATGTCGAGTGTGCCGGCGAGGACGGCGGGCTGGTTGGCGATCACGCCAACCGTGTGCCCGTCGAGTCGGCCGAGGCCCACGACGATGTTCTTGGCCCAAAGCTCGTGAACCTGCAGGAATTCCTCGTCGTCGAGCACAGCCTCGACGACCTTTGTGATGTCGTAGGGGTGGTTCGAAGAGTCGGGAATGATGGCGTCGAGCGAATCGTCAAGGCGGTCGGCTCGATCTCCCGGCGCATAGTAGGGAGGCATTTCCATGTTGTTGCGTGGCAGGAAGGAGACGAGATGACGTACGGCCTCCAGAGCATCTTCTCCGGTCGGATAGACGAAGTGGGTGACACCCGACTTGGAGGCATGAGTGGTGGCTCCGCCCAGTTCCTCCATGGTCACTTCCTCACCGGTCACCGCCTTGATGACGTCGGGGCCCGTGATGAACATGTGAGAGGTCTGATCGACCTGGAAGACGAAATCGGTCAGCGCGGGCGAGTAGACGGCACCACCGGCACAGGGCCCCATGATCACCGAGATCTGCGGGATGACGCCCGAGGCGTGAACATTGCGCTGGAAGATCCGGCCGTAGCCGTCGAGTGAATCGACACCTTCTTGGATACGGGCCCCTCCAGAGTCTTTGAGTCCGATAACGGGGGCGCCGGTGTCGATCGCCAGATCGAGAATCTTGCATATCTTGTCCGCGACTACTTTGCCGAGACTGCCGCCGAATACCGTGAAATCCTCAGCGAAGACGAAGACGGTGCGACCGTCGATCGTGCCGTGACCCGTCACTACGGCGTCGCCGAGAGGCTTCTTGTCCTCGACACCAAATCCGGTCGACTGATGTCGGACGAACTGATCGATCTCTTGAAAAGAGTCCTTGTCGAGGAGAGCCTCGATCCGCTCGCGGGCGGTGAGTTTGCCCGCCTCGTGCTGCCGGGCCACCGCACGTTGGGTCCCGGAGTGAAGCGCCTCATCGCGCAATTCCCTTAAATGCTCAACGCGCGCCTCGGTGCCCAAGACTCCTCCGTATTCTCACAGTTTCAGACTCGCCCGAGGACGAGATGGCTACACCATATTTACAACTGCGTCTCGAGAGTGTTCCTTCCACGCAAGATGTTGCTCGCGAGAACCTAGGGGAGCTTCCCATTCTGGTCATGACGCCAGACCAAACCAAGGGTCGGGGGAGGGCCGGTGACGAGTGGTTAGCGGCTGACCGCGCGGTCGCCACATCCCTCGCGTTCACGTCTGATGACGATGACATTCGTCCCTTCTCGTTGTTGGCGGGTGTCGCGGCAACCCGGGTTGCCGAGGGAACACGGTTGAAGTGGCCCAACGACGTCATGTTGGGCGACCTCAAGGTCGGAGGGATTCTCGTCGAGCGCAGTGGTGATGTCGTGGTGGTAGGTCTTGGTCTGAATCTGTGGTGGCCCGATCCTCCGGAAGGGATGGCCGGTCTGTTGGGCGAGGACCCGGGAGAGGACCGCTATGCCGAAGTGGCTGGTCTTTGGGGTGCCGAGCTCATGCGGCTGGTGGACTCCGATGGCTGGCCTGTCGACGAGTACCACAGTCTGTGCATCACGATCGGAAGGGACATCACGTGGGATTCCGACAGGTCGGGACATGCCGTTGAGGTCGGCGAGGACGGTGGTCTAGTCGTCGAGACGGATGACGGGCGTGAAACGATCTTCTCTGGTGTGGTGAAACACGTGAGGTTTCCTCCCCGGCGCTAGTGGGGGAGCCGGCATCGGCGGTCCCCCCTTCTGTAGGGGGACGCAGAATCATCCCAGGTCTTCCACAACGGCCGGTTGCAATGTCGCCTGGAAGAAGGCGACGATTCTGGCGAAGGCATCGTCGGCGGCGGCCTGGTCGAAATCAGCGGCGTCGATATCGAGAAAGCCGTGGGTCGCCCCTTCGTAGAGCAGCCACTGGCCATGGTCGTTTCGTCGCTGCGCTTCGTCGACAGATCCGGTATCGATCAACTCGTCGTCTGCTCCGTAGAGGCCGAGCACCGGCACCGGTAGATGGTCCAGATAGTCGGCAACCTGGAATTCTCGCTCCTCGTCACCGGTGAGGGGGGTACTCCACACCACCACCGAACTCACCCAATCCCTGGTGGCGGCCTTCATCAATGCGAACCGACCGCCCACGTCCGTGCCGAGAATCCCGACATTGCCACTCACGGTCCATTCGACGTCATCGGAGTTGATGAACTCGTGGATCTCGTCCAGATAGGTTGCAGCCCGACTATCGGTGAGATCGTTGTATGCCTTCAGCGGATCGTCTTCGGATCCATACATGTCCAGGCTGAGAGCGGCAAGGCCGGACCGGGCAAGACGGCGGCAGATGTCCTTCTCGAAGCTGCCCAAACCGTTGAGATCGGGCACCACGAGCACCACAGGGAACTTGCCGGCCTCATCGGGTCGGGCGATGTAGCCATCGCTGTGCTGGGTACCGACCGGGATCGGCCAGGGCCCGTAGAGAATCGGGTAGGTCCCCTCATGGGAGAGAACAGCCAAAGTGTCAGACCTCCTCGTGTGGGGCGCGACAATAACTGTTTTACGGATCGGTCCATGGCTACGGGTAGTCGTGGAACCCCAGCTACCCTTTCTACGTCTAACCGAACGATGCCCAACTCGTCCTCAACTCCTTCTTCGCGGCGTCGGCTACCCAAATGGCTGAAGGTCACAGTCGTGTCCTTGCTCGTGGCGGCCAACCTCGTGGTGCTCGCCGTCCTCTGGGCCATCAATACCGGCCAAGGGGTGCTGGCCACAGCCAACACCGACAGTCAGGTCTCCAATGTTCTCGACGAAGCGACCGGCGACGACTTGACGTTCCTGGTGATTGGCTCCGACTCGAGAGCCGGTCTCGACGACCTCACCAACTTCGGGACCTTTGGTGGGGCTCGAGGCGATGTGATCATGCTGGTGCGATTCGACTCCTCGACCTCCACAACCCAGATCCTCAGCATCCCCCGTGACCTTTATGTGGACATCGCCGGGCACGGCCAGAACCGGATCAACGCCGCCTACGCGTTTGGTGGGCCTTCGCTGATGGTCGAGACGATTCGGGACAGTCTTGACGTTGAGGTGAACCACTACGTCGAGATCGGCTTTGTCGGATTCGAATCCCTCATTGACGAACTGGGAGGGATCGAGCTTTGGATCCCTTACCCGGCCCGTGACCTCAAGTCAGGGCTCGATGTGGATGCAGGGACCCAGACGTTCGATGGGGACACGGCTCTCGCCTATGCACGGTCAAGGAAATACCAGGAGCTGCAAAACGGGACATGGGTCAGTGTCAACGCCAATGACATCGGGCGCACCAAGCGTCAACAGGAGGTGGTTCGGGCGATCGTCGCCGAACTGAAACGACCCAGTTCGATCACCGAAGCGGGAGACATCGCCAAAGCCATGGCTCGACACATGACCATTGACTCCACCCTGGCTTCTTCCTCGGTGGCCAATCTCGCCTGGACCTTCCGGGGGATACTTGTCGGCTCCATGGAGAGCGCAACCCTGCCGACCTACGGCAAGACCATCGATGGACGAGCTGTCCTTATCGCAGATGACCCTGACGCCAGTGCGGTGCTGGCCAACTTCCGGGCCGGCACCCCCTTCTCCTCCCAACCTATCCGGGTCCAAGTGCTCAACGGCAACGGTGTCATCGGGTCGGCCGGCGGCATGTCTCGAACGCTCGAGTCGATGGGCTTCTTGGTCGGGTCGATCGGCGACGCCGACACCGCCACCTACACCCAAACCATCGTTCTGGTCCCCGGTGGCAGTGACAACGGTGAGAAGATCGTCGCTGCCCTTGGATTTGGTGTAGTTCAGGTGGGATCAGTCGATAACGGGTACGACGCAGTGGTCATCGTGGGAGCCGACGCTCCCTAGGCGACATCGTTCGACATAGCATGAGGACCTGATGCAGGTAGCAATCATTGGCGCGGGGTACGTAGGTCTCGTGACCGGAGGCGGTCTGGCCGGCCTTGGCCACAAAGTTCGGCTCGGAGAGGTCGATCCCGATCGTGTGGCAACGCTCAAGTCGGGTGATGTCCCCATTTTCGAACAAGGTCTGCCTGATCTCCTGTCTCGTGGTTCCGAACGAGGGCTGATCAGCTACCACACCTCCAACATCGAAGCCGTGGCGGGCGCCC
>JAPUJM010000040.1 GCA_027296205.1 Actinomycetota bacterium | reverse complement strand
CGTGGTTCATGGGCCGGTGGGACGACACGGAGCGTCCAGAGCTGTGGCCGGGATCGCCGCAGGGCATCAATGCAGGTCCTTCATGGCTTGGGAGGATCTTCCCGCCTCCGGGGTGGCTTCGGCTCTCACCGCGGCGGGTTTGACAAGGGTCCAGGGCGAGGTGCCCGCCGAGACCAGGATCGAGCATCAGTTGGGGTATCGCGACCTGGACCTGGGCGTCACCGGAGCCGCAGCCGGTCTCGCCGAGAGTGGCAGTGTCGTGCTCGACCATCGACCGGGGAGACCGAGAATGGCCAGCCTGGTGCCCGAGGTCCACGTGGCCCTCTTGGATCTGACGTTGCTGGAGCGAACCCTGGCCCATTGGGCCCGCCGATACCCGGAAAGCGTTGCAGAAACTGCAAATCTGGTGGTGATCACCGGACCTAGCCGCACCGGCGACATTGAGCAGCAGCTCACTCTTGGAGTTCACGGACCCAAACATGTTCACATCGTGCTGATCCAATGAGCGGTCTCCAGGAACCGCCAACTCGAGGTCGCCCGAAACGAATAGTGCTCCGAATTCTGCTGTTGACACTGCTTGTACTGGCAGTGGGTGTCGCCGTGTGGACATCGGTGACAAACCAGAGGATCGATCTGATCGAGGATGTGCCGGCACGAGAGATAGATTTGGTCGATTTCACGACGGTCGGAGACATTCGCATCAACGTGGTGACCGAGTCTGGTAGTGGGATTCCGGTGATCTTGCTTCACGACAGCGATGTCACCGGTGGTGCCATGCTGGACGGGGTAGCCGCAGAACTGGCTGGCCGATTCCAGGCGGTCCGACTCGATCTTCCTGGATATGGGTTCAGTGATCGTCTACCGAAGGAAGGTCCCGGGCACACGGTGGCATCGATGGCGCAGGTCGTGAGCGCCGTCATCGCGGAACGATTCGCCATACCAGTCGTGGTCCTCGGCACAGGCCTCGGTGGCCGAGTTGCTGCCGAAGTGGCGGTAAGCAGTCCAGACCTTGTTCGCGGCATTGTCCTGGTGGACGTCGACTTCTGGGAGGAAGACGGGTGGAAGGAGATCTTCGAACGCCTGCCCTGGGTGGGTCGGGCGGCGACCTTCACTTTCGAGACTGGCGGCAGGTTTGCAACTGATGTCTGGACGCCCAACTGCGGCGACGGTGGCTGGTGCCCCAGTCAAAATCAAGTCGCCGCGCGTGAGATAGCTACGACCATCAGGGGGTCGACTGATTCGATTAGATCGTTCCTGCGCACGCTGCCGTCCTCGTTGGTGCCGTCGGATTTGTCGCGCATCACCGTGCCGGTGGCTTACGTCTGGAGCCGAGATGGCGATGTGCCCTTCGACTCGGTGGAAAGAGTGAGGCAACAGCTACCCGATATGACGGTTTCGGAGGTCGATGTCTGGAAGGCCCATCTCGAGTCACCGGGAGCGGTGGTCGATGCTGTTGATATGGTCAGTCAGTGAGGTTCGCCTGGCGAGGTGGGAGTGAGTTCTTCTCTCGAGTACTTCGAGAGGGCCGGAGTGCACCGGGCTCCGGGAGGTATATCTGTCTCGGGTGTCATCCGAGGAGCAGACATGAGCAGTGAGTTCGTCGACACCAACGGAATCAGGCTGCACTACATCGATCACGGTGGCGACGGCCCGATTCTCGTCATGACCCACGGGTTGACCGCCAACGCCCACAGTTACGATGGTTTGGCCAAGGCACTCGGTATCGACGTTCGGCTCATCGCGGTGGATTTGCGGGGACGCGGGCTGAGTGACAAGCCGGATACTGGTTATGCATTGGAAGACCACGCCGCCGACCTTCTCGGGCTTCTCGATCATCTCGAGCTCGACCAGGCGTTCATCGGTGGCCACTCTTTTGGAGGGCTTCTCACCTATCACATCGCCGCTCATCATCCGGAGCGAGTCAGGCGTTGCGTCGTGATGGATGCGCCGATCGAAGTCGACGAGGCGATCCTGGATCAGATCAGGCCATCGATGGAGAGACTCGGTCGTGTCCTCCCATCGTGGGAGGACTACATCGATGCCGTAAAGCAGCAGCCTTACTTCGAGGATTGGTGGAATCCGGAGATTGAGAGCTACTACCGGGCGGATGTGAAGGAAGACGAGGACGGGACGGTCCGGTCCAGATCCAATCCCGATCACATCATGGAAGCCGTCACCGGGATAATTGGCGTCCCCTGGATCGAGTATCTGGGGCGAATCGAGGTTCCGGTGCTGGTAATTCGAGCGACACGCCCCTTCGGGCCACCGGGATCCCCGCCGCTTCTCGCCGCCGATCAGGCTCAGAGGATGATTGCCGGTCTCATTGATGGAAGACTGGTCGAGATCGATGGCAACCACCTCACCTTCCTCTTTGGTGAGGAGATAAGGCAGTCGGCGCGGGAGATAGTGGAGTTCCTTGCAGAAGCCTCGGCTCGAAACCGGTAATAGTGACTGACAGGGGGAGGGGCACGCCGGCGACGTGCCGCTGGCGCTCCATGGATCAGTGGCCTAGGGTCGGCGTCGGGTGATCGGATTCGGATAACCACCGATTCCGGGACGGAGCCCAAAATGAGCCTCGACGATTTTCCACGCATTCCCCTTCTTTTCGGACCCTCGCCCACTCACCCGCTTCCACGTCTGAGCGAAGCGCTGGGCGGACAGGTGGAGATCTGGGCCAAACGCGAGGACTGCAATTCCGGCATCGCCTTCGGCGGGAACAAGGTCCGAAAGCTCGAATACCTCGTGGCAGAGGCACTTGCCCAAGGCTGCGACACGCTGGTGTCGATCGGCGGCATCCAGTCGAACCACACCCGACAGGTGACCGGTGTCGCCTGCCACCTCGGCATGAAGGCCGTCACCGTGCAAGAAGGCTGGGTCGACTGGCCCGACATGGCTTACGCCAAGGTCGGCAACATCCAGCTCACCCGCATCATGGGTGGCGACATCCGCATAGACCCCGCAGGCTTCGATATCGGCATCCGCGACAGCTGGAAGAGCGCCATCGAGTCGGTCGAAGCCGCCGGGGGCACGCCTTACTCGATACCGGCCGGCGCATCCGATCACCGACTCGGCGGTCTCGGCTTCGCCAACTGGGCACTCGAGGTTGCCGCTCAGGAAATCGAGCACGATGTCTTCTTCGATCACATCATCGTGTGCACCGTGACCGGGTCGACTCACGCCGGCATGATCGCCGGCTTCGCCCTCGAAGATCGCAACGATCGCCGAGTCATCGGCATCGACGCCTCGGCCACGCTGAGCCAGACCACCGACCAGGTCACCCGCATCGCTGATAACACCGCCAGGATGATCGGTGTCGACCGGGAGCTTCGAGATGACGAGATCATTGTGGTGGCGGGATACGAAGGTCCCGCCTATGGAGTACCGGACCAGCAAACCATCGACGCCATCCACCTGGCAGCCCGCACCGAGGGCATGCTCACCGACCCCGTCTATGAAGGGAAATCGATGGCCGGGCTCATCGCCATGATTCGGTCCGGTGAGATCCCGCCCGGGTCCAGGGTCCTCTATGCCCACCTCGGTGGCCAACCCGCCCTCTCCGCCTACGCCGGTGCCCCCGGGCTCGGATAGCTGGGCTGTCAGTCACGTCTCATCGCAACGATCGCTTCCATTCGAGGTCGACAAGATGAAATACGCTTGGCTTCGAACTACGAATGCGCTCGGTATCGATGGGGCGCCACCATTGCTGCCGAATGGATTTGGAAGGGGAACATTGGCCAAGATCGACCGCAGGGTTCCTACCGGACAATCGTGACCGTTCTGACCGAATCCTCGTCGAGCGGCTTGCCTCTTACGGTGCCACGGTCGTCACTGGAGCGGTAGCAGGAACCTCGGTGTCCGATGTTGGCGAGTCGTCACCTGACAGGTTCACCAGCACGACGATCAGTACGACGACGGCCACGATGGCCACGATGGCCGCAATCACGGTCCCGAATCCCCCGCTCTTCTGCGTGACCTGAACCGTTGGCGCGACGTCACCCTGAGGTGGGCTCGCTGCTTCCGAACCCGGCGCCGGTGGCGTGGAGGCGGCTGACGGATCCATGGTGTTGGGGTCGTTGAGGGTGGTACCGCTGCTGCTCACCTGATTGGTCCACTGTGTTCCGTTCCAGTAGCGGTACATGTACTCGCTGGTTGGGTCGGTATACCAGCCCTTTGATGGCTGTGTCATATGCGATCTCCTTTGTGTATTTGGTCCCCTTTTCAATCCTAGAGGCACCCGAAACGACCGCGAGTGTCTCC
>JAPUJM010000004.1 GCA_027296205.1 Actinomycetota bacterium | reverse complement strand
GGTCGGATCGGGAGGTCATCTCCGTACCCCGAATCCGGGTCGGCAGGCTTTGCTTTTGGCAGATGACGGCGTGCTCGTAGTCGACAACCGGGTCAGGCTCTGACCGGGCTCGTGGCCTGGTTGATCGTCTCGAGCCTCCAGGCAGGAACCGCTGACGGTGCCCGCGTCGTCCAATTGAGGAAGAATCTCGATTGGAGAATCAAATGCAGCGTTCAGCTATCGCAATTGTGGCGGTTGCGGCCATCGCACTGGCAGCTTGCACAGCCGGCCAGGAGACCGCCCAGCCGCCCAATATCACCGTCAACACGGGGGAGACCCAGTCGGGGATCTCTGTTTCCGGAACCGGCGAGGTCACCGGGACACCCGACACCGTGACGGTGAACATCGGCGTGTCCGTTCGCGGCGACACGGTCGCCGAGGCCAGTGCACTCGCAGCCGAGAAAGCCGATGCGCTGATCGCCTCCCTCATATCCAGCGGTGTTGACCCCGACGACATCACCACGACCAACTACTCGATATGGCCCGAGTACGACTACCGAAGCGATCGGGAGAGGCTGATTGGCTACCGGGTGGACAACACGGTCCGGGCCAAGATCCGCGACGTCAGTGAAGCCGGGAACGTCCTCGACTCGGCCGTCGCAGCCGGCGGAGACGCGGTTCGCGTCAACAGCCTGAGTTTCTCGATCGAAGATGACACCGAGATGATCGAGGCCGCCCGCCAGGTGGCCTGGAACGACGCACTGGCCAAGGCCCAGCAACTGGCAGACCTTGCCGGTCAGACACTCGGTCCCGCCATCACCATCAACGAGTCGTTCAGCAGGGCACCGACACCGATTCCGTTCGAGACTCTCCAAGCTGATAGCGCGGCTCTGTTGGCGACAACACCAATCGAACCAGGCACGTCTGCGGTGACCATCAGCATCCAGGTTCAGTTCGCACTCGAGGGCTGATGCGTGTGCCGCACACACGCTAAATTGGGGCGATCAGGCACTTCGCCAACACCTACGACTGGTCACGGCCCGAGTTACAGACCCTGATAGACGAGGCCCGGGTCTTCAAGACGTCCCCGTACGGAAACGCCCTGTCCGGGAAGACGATCGCACGTCTCTTCCTCAACAACTCCCTGCGAACCCGCACTTCGTTCGACGTCGGGGCCAATCAGCTGGGCGGTCACGCGGTGGTGCTGTCTCCATCTGGTGGCATGTGGCCCCTCGAGTTCGATGACGGTGTCGTCATGCTCGGAGACGCCGAGGAGCACGTCAGGGAGGCGGCCAAGGTCCTCTCCCGTTACTGCGACCTGATCGGGATCCGTGCGTTCCCCAAGTTCGAGGACTGGGAGGAGGACCGCAAGGACCGAATCCTCGACTCCTTCGTCAACCACGCCGACGTCCCGGTCATCAACATGGAGACGATCACACACCCCTGCCAGGAGATGGCGATGACCATGGCTCTCCAAGAGCAGATCGGCCAACTCGACGGTAAGAAGTTCGTTCTCACCTGGTCCTACCACCCGAAACCTCTCAACACAGCCGTCGCCAACTCCGCTCTGGTCATCGCCGCCAAGTTCGGAATGGACGTCACGCTCCTGTGCCCGAACGAAGAGTTCGTGCTCGACCATCGCTACCTGGACATTGCGGGTGCAGACGCCAACTCCAACGGACGGAGCCTCACCGTCACCCATGACATCGACACCGCCTATCGAGGGGCGGACGTCGTCTACGCCAAGAGTTGGGGCGCCCTCCCCTACTTCGGCAACTGGGAAACGGAGAAACCCATCAGGGATCAGTACCGACACTTCATCGTGGACGAGGAGAAGATGGCTCTCACCAACGATGCCCTGGTGAGTCATTGTCTTCCAATGAGGCGAAACGTCATCATGACCGACGCCGTATTCGATGCCCGAAATTGCTTTGCCTACGACGAGGCCGAAAACCGTCTCCACACCCAAAAAGCGATCATGAGCGCCCTGGTAGCGGACGGCGGACGATGACTTCCAACCAGGACGTCCGCCACACGATCGTGCAGCTCCTATCGAGCATGAGCGACGGGAAGGAGATTCGCACCTATCTCAGCCGGTTCTCCCGGCTCGATCAGTCTCGATTCGCCGTTATCAAGATTGGCGGGGCCATCCTCCAGAACAGACTCGAAGAAACGGCAGCCGCTCTGGCTCTTCTCCACACCGTGGGGTTGACTCCGATAGTCCTCCACGGCGGCGGACCCCAACTCGACGAGCGGCTGACCAGCGACGGCATCGTCACAGACAGAGTCGATGGCTTGAGAGTCACGACCAGCGAGGTGCTCGACGCAGCCCGCGACATCTTCACAGCGCAGAACATCTCTCTCGTCGAGGCGGTGAGGGGCCAGGGTGTGTCCGCCCACGGGCTCACTCAGGGCGCGTTCGACGCTGACATCATTGATCAGGACAAATACGGCTTCGTCGGCGAGCCCGCAGACCTCCATCTCGACCTGCTGCGATCGATCGTAAAATCCGGGGCGATCCCGATTCTCACCTGTCTCGGTGTGGCTCGCGGAGGACAGTTGGTGAACATGAACGCCGACTCGGCAACCCGTCTCCTTGTCCACGTCATCCAGCCGATGAAGATCATCTTCCTTGTCGACACCGGTGGTCTCCGCGACGGCGACGGCCGGATCATCGAGTCGATCAACCTCGCTGCCGACTTCGACGACCTGATGAGTCAGGATTGGGTCCACTCCGGGATGAGGCTCAAGCTCGCCGAAATCCGCCGTCTTCTGGACGACTCGCCTCCATCGACCTCAGTGTCGATCACAAGCCCCGCCACCCTGGTCAAGGAATTGTTCACCCATGGGGGCGCCGGCACCCTCGTCCGCAAAGGCGAGGAGATCATCAAATACGAAGACAAGGCCGATCTCGACCGTGACCGTATCGAAAACCTCGTCCAGGAAGCGTTCGGTCGAAAGCTGGAGCCCCGCTGGTGGGACCGGCTGGACCTGTCGGCCGCCTATGTCTCCGAGAGTTACCGGGCCGGCGCGGTGGTGACTCACATCGACGACTTCACCTATCTCGACAAGTTCGCAATTCATGAGAGCGCTCAAGGGGAAGGACTGGCCAGAACTGTCTGGACCCATGTGACGAGGGACTTCCCGGTGCTCTTCTGGAGGTCGAGAAGCGACAATCGTTTCAACGCCTTCTACGCCAAGGAAGCAGATGGGTCGGTGAAACGAGACCATTGGAGCATCTACTGGATAGGCGAGACCGATTTCGACACGATTGGTCGTGCCGTCAAAAGACTGACCGGGCTTCCAGCAGCGTTCCGTAAGGACTCCTCTGGTGTCTGAAGCCAAATCCGTCGGTGTGGTGGGCGCTCGCGGGCACACCGGGAGTGAACTGCTCCGTCTCCTCGACAACCACCCCGGCTTCACCGTGGAATACGCGGGGTCGAGAGAGTTTGCCGGTCGTCCGGTTCCCGAGATCGAAGAGCTCACCTTCGGAGACCTGGACGCGGATGGGGTGGTCGACCTGGATCTGGACGCAGTGTTTCTCGCTCTTCCCGACGGTGTCGGCAAGCCCTTCGTCTCCGCCCTGCCCACCGATACCGTGATTGTCGACATTTCCTCGGACCACCGCCTCGATGACGCCTGGATCTACGGGCTCCCCGAGCTCAACAGAGAAAAGATCGCCGGAGCCAGGCGAATCGCCAATCCGGGCTGTTACGCCACCGTGATGCAGTTGGCGCTGGCACCCTTCATCGATGATCTCGATGGAGTGCCTGCTGTGTTCGGTGTCTCTGGATACTCCGGGGCCGGCACCACACCATCGAGAAAGAATGACCCGGATCGTCTCGCCGACAACCTGTTGCCTTACAAGCTCGTGGGCCACAATCATGAGCGAGAGGCCAGCCGACACCTGGGTCATCCGGTTCGCTTCATGCCCCACGTCCATCAGGCGTTCCGGGGTCTTCTGATAACTTCACATATCCCGGTCGCCACCCCGATCACCAGCGACCAAGCGGTGCGACGTCTGGTTGATGCCTATGCCGACGAGCCCCTGATCGACATCCAGGAGGAGATTCCCGAGTTGCGCGACGGTGCCGGACGTCTGGGCGTGCTGCTTGGCGGGGTGCACGTGAGTGAGGATGGCCGAAACGTGGTGGTGGTGGGGGCCGAGGACAACCTCCTCAAAGGAGCGGCAGTCCAGGCGGTGCAGAATCTCAATCTCGCCTTCGCTCAACCGGAGTTCGTCGCGATCCTCTGATCGCGAATAGCTTGTGCCCATGACGTACTCGGCAATCGATCTGATCGAGACCAAACGCGATGGGGGTGTTCTCTCCTCTGACGCCATCGGATGGCTCATCGCTGCTTATACCGATGGCAGCGTGGCGGACTACCAGATGTCCGCAATGGCGATGGCGATCCTGCTCAACGGGATGAACAACGAGGAGCTCGCCGCGTGGACCGAGGCAATGCTCCACTCCGGCGAGGTGATGGATTTCTCCGATATCGCCGCCGCCAAGATCGACAAACACTCCACCGGGGGCGTTGGTGACAAGATCTCGATACCCCTGGTGCCAATGGTGGCCGCCTGTGGAGTTTTGATTCCGATGATTTCCGGACGTGGCCTGGGACACACCGGGGGGACCCTCGACAAACTGGAATCGATACCCGGCTTCACCACCAGCCTGGACGCCTACCGTTTTCGTACCCTCCTCATCGAACACGGTCTCGTGCTCGCCGGAGCATCGGAGACGATGGTCCCCGCCGATCGCAAGCTCTACGCCTTGCGAGACACCACCGGAACTGTCCCGTCGATACCCCTCATCGCCAGCTCGATCATGTCCAAGAAACTCGCAGAGGGGCTCGATGGGCTTCTTCTGGATGTGAAGACTGGATCCGGGGCGTCCATCAAGAAACTCGATCAATCTCGGGAGCTGGCCCACACGATGGTCGGGATCGGCGCAGTCCATGGTGTCAACACAGTCGCGTTCATCACCACAATGGACCAGCCCTTGGGCCACGAAGTTGGTAACGCCAACGAGATCAGGGAATCGATCGATGTGCTCCGAGGCCATGGACCGGCCGATGTGACCGAGCTCACCATGGTCTTTGGCGAGACGATGCTCGAGCTTGCAGGCATCGAGGGCGGCCGTGACCGACTCGACGAGGCAATACAGTCAGGTGCTGCCTTGCAGAAGTTCATCGAGGTTGTGGAGGCCCATGGAGGAGATCCGTTGGTTATCGACGACCCGTCTCTTCTCGCCGTGGCACCCCGCGAGGCAGTGGTGGTTGCTCCTGATTCCGGATATGTCACAAGGTGCGACGCCTTGACAATCGGAACTGTTGCCACCCATCTCGGCGCCGGCCGGGAACGCAAGGAGGACACCATCGATCCTGGAGTAGGGATCACCCTCAAGGCGAAACACGGCGACACTGTGCACCAGGGTGATCCTCTGGCCATCGTCCATTACAGCGACGAAAGCAAATGGGAGGCTCAGCGAGGCACCCTCGAGACCGCCTGGTCGATCTCCGATGAGCTGACACGATCACAGGATCTCATCATCGAACGAATCGACGCCTCTGCTCTCTGATCGTGGATTCAGTAGTCCCTCAGGTCGTTACCATCGCCGCCGAATTCGACACAAGGAGCAAAGCGGTATGAAGGTCGTCGTCTGTGTCAAGCAGATCCCCGATCCCGCCAACCCTTACACCCTCGAAGAGGGAACACACTGGTTGACACGCCCTGACGACCAGATCCTCGACGACACCGACCGCTATGGGGTGGAAATGGGTCTTCAGCTAGCCCAGGGCAACGAGGGCACGGTCACGTTGGTGAGCATGGGACCGGCCGGCAACGCCCAGGGGATACGCCAGGCACTGGCCATGGGCGCCGACAAGGCAATCATCATCGAGGATGGCGATCTCCGTGGCGCCGACGCCCTGACAACTTCGAGGGTTCTCGCTGCTGCCATCGAAAGGGAGGGCTTTGACCTGGTCATCGCCGGCACCGAGTCCACCGACGGATATTCAGGCGTCATACCTCAGATGCTCGCCGAGCACCTGGGCACTCCCGCACTCACCTATGCGAAGAAGGTCGACATCGGCGACGGGACGGTCACCATCGACCGCCAGACCAACGACGGCTACGACGTGGTCGCCACCGAACTGCCTGTCGTCGTATCGGTAACGGCGGGCGTCGTGGAGCCTCGCTACCCCACCTTCAAAGGGATCATGGACGCGAAGAAGAAGCCGGTGGAGCATCTGACCCTCACCGATCTCGGCGTTGAGACATCGGCCGACCAGAAGGTGGTCTCGATTTCCGATGCGCCTGGGCGAGCCGCCGGTAAGAAGGTCGAAGACGACGGTGAGGCCTACCAGGCCATCGTCGCCCTCCTCGAAGAGAGGAAGGTGATCTGAGATGGCGTCAGTGTGGGTGTTCATCGAAGAAGTCGACGCAGCGCCGTCGGTCCTGGGACTCGAGCTTCTGGCCAAGGCCAGAACTGTTGGCGATGTCACCGCTGTCTACCTCGGCACCGGAAGCGACGAGGCGTTCGCCGTCCTGGGCGAGCATGGGGCAAGCTCGGTGCTACACGCCGACGCCGGCGGCCGGCTCCCGTCGGGACCATTGGCCGCGGCTCTAGCCGACCGGATCGCCGACGAGTCGCCCGAGATGGTCTTGTTCGGCCAGGCCTACACGGACCGGGACGTTGCCGGGCGTCTTGCCGCTCGACTCGACGTCGGAGTTCTTTCCAATGCCTCTGACGTCCGGCTGACGGACGATGGTGTGGAGACGGACCACGAGATCTTTGGTGGGAGCCAGGTTGCCACCGCATCGTCATCGAACGGGCCGTTCCTCGTGCTCATTCGTCCCAAGTCATTCCCCGCGGAGCCGATAGGCGGTGGTGCCCCTTCGGTTTTCACTCTCGAGCTCCCCGAAGTGGATGGCTCGGAGGCCAGGGTGGTCGAGTCACACGTCGAAGAGCGCGAGGGGCCGCAACTTGGTGATGCTGCCGTGGTGGTATCCGGGGGACGGGGTCTTGGTTCGGCCGATGCGTACGATCTGGTCGAGAAACTCGCCAAGCCGTTGGGAGCCGCCACCGGGGCCACCCGGGCCATCGTCGACGCCGGCTGGGTCCCTTATGCGAAGCAGGTGGGGCAGACGGGCAAGACGGTCAAGCCCAACGTCTACATCGCCGTCGGTATCTCGGGCGCCATGCAGCACCTTGTCGGCATGAAGGACGCCGGAACCATCATCGCCATCAACAAGGATCCCGATGCTCCCATTTTCTCGGTCGCCGACCTTGGGGTCGTCGGTGACGTCCACAAGGTGCTCCCTCAATTGATCGAGGCGCTGGAAAACCGCTGACCGATGACTGGATGAAGCGGGACTCCGCTTCACGAGAAGCTGGGTATCGAAGAAGCCATGACAGTGGGAATCTGGTCAGAAGAGAGAACCGGGCAGACTGGAAAGAGGTCTCTCCCCTATACCCAGGAATCGGCGTAAACTCTTCCAATGCGAGCCCAAGCCATCCTTGCCGCGCTCACCCTCGTGATTGCTGCCTGCGGCACAGCCAGTGAGACAGCCACTACCGCCGAATCAGAGCCCACAACCACGATCAGACCCGATACGACGACGAGCGCCGGGGCGACAACCACCAGCGCCGCGGCGACGACCACCAGCGCCGCTGTGGAAGCGACCACTTCAACACCCTCCCCTTCCGGTGCCCATTTCGTCCTCACCAGCGTCTCTCTCGGGGATGGAGGAATGATTGTCATAACCAACGTCGGTGATGCCACCGGCAACCTCGCCGGGCACTTCCTATGTCAACGGCCGGCCTACTTCGCGATCCCCGATGTGGAGGTGCCCCCGGGTCAGTTTGTCGCCATCAGCACCGGCGGGACCGTCTTCCAACCCCCGCCCGACGCGATCACCATCGACCAGGTCGCCACCATCGGCACACTCAGACCCGGCGATGGAGAAGTCGGCTTGTATGATTCGGGGAACTTCGGCGCCTCGACCGACATCCTCAGCTATGTGGAGTGGGGCAGTTCAGGACACGGGCGCAGCTCGGTGGCGGTCAAGGCCGGAATCTGGAGCGACGGTTTCGTTCAGACGGCCGACGACAGCGTTTCCATCTCCGCAAATACCCTGCCTGCCATAGAAGCCGCCCACTGGGACGTTGGTTGAGTTCACAGGCTGAATCGGTGAGGCATCAGCTCATCGAGAGTGTGCTCCCTGACCACTGACCCGTCCCCGGCAGTCACGATCACCTTCTCGACGTCGAATTCCGCCATTTCCTGACGGCAACGACCGCAGGGGTAAGCCCCTTCGATGTCGTCTGCGTCAATACAGGCGACAGCAATGCTGGCGATCTTGCGGACCCCCGAGGAGACGGCTGTGTTGATCGCCGTGGATTCCGCGCACGAAGAAACCGGGTAGGCGGCATTCTCGATGTTGGCGCCCGTGAAGATCTCTCCATCAGCGCTGACCACAACGGCCCCAACCCGGAAGTGCGAGTACGGGGAGTAGGAGCCCTCGGCAGCCTCTCGGGCTGCCACGGCCAGCTCATCGGTGTTCATGATTCCTCCAGCAGAGCATCAACAAAGACATCCGGGTCGAATACCACCAGGTCCTCCAATCCTTCCCCCACGCCTATGAGCTTCACCGGAACGCCAAGGTCCTTCTCCACGGCGATGATGATGCCACCTCTTGCCGTGCCATCCAGTTTTGTCAGGATGATGCCCGTAACGGGCACGGTCTCGGCGAACTCACGAACCTGGACCAGACCGTTCTGGCCCGCGGTTGCATCCAAGACCAAGAGCACCTCGTCGATGCCTTCGTCCCCGGCTGCGACTCGGTGGATTTTGCCCAACTCCGCCATCAGGTTCTTCTTCCCGTGGAGCCGGCCCGCGGTATCGATGATCACGACATCGATCCGTCTCGCTCGAGCCGAAGCGAGGGTGTCGAAGACAACAGAGGCAGGGTCACCGCCAACCTGGCCTCCCACCACTTCGACCCCAGCGCGGTCTCCCCAGGTCTGAAGTTGCTCGCCTGCGGCCGCCCGGTAGGTGTCGGCTCCTCCGAGAATCACCGTCTTGCCCTCGTCCTTGAGTCGTTTGGCGAGTTTGGCGACCGTGGTTGTCTTCCCGGTGCCATTGACTCCGACCACCAGCCACACCGAGGGCTGACTCCTCGTGACCAAAGTGCGCTCTCCACTGCCCAACTCTCCCCGGAGTTGTGACGACAGCGCCGCCCTGGCCTCATCGGCGGTCTCCGGCTTCGTGGAACGAACCCCATCCACGATGTGCATGGTCGCTTCGACACCGACATCCGCAGCGAGGAGGGCCTCCTCGATCTCGCCCCAGGTGGATTTGTCGATTCCTGAACCCCACGCTTTGCGGAGAGCCATCCCAAGCGCGTCCGCCGTCCTCGCCATTCTGCTTCGCTCAGAAACGGAAGCCTTCACTTGACGTCTCCGGCGAGACAGCAACAGCCCGATGAGCACCGCGACCGCGGCGATGATCACCAGCATGACCAGTGTCGAGTTATCCATTCGGAGTTGGAATCTATGCCACCTGCTCGGAGACGGCGATCGTCATGTCCTTTCGGATCGCCTGGGACGAACCACCGGGCTCCATCGTCACCCCGTAAAGAACGTCGGCAGCCTCCATCGTCTGCTGCTGGTGGGTCACGATGAGAAGCTGGGCCCTCTGTCTGAATTCGTCGACGACACGGAGAAAGCGGCGCAGGTTGGTGGCGTCGAGGGCAGCCTCCACTTCGTCCAAGACGTAGAAGGGGCTTGGTCGGGCTTCAAACACTGCAAAGAGGAACGCCAGGGCTGCCAGGCTCCGCTCGCCACCGGAGAGCAGGGTCATCTGGCTGACCTTCTTCCCCAGCGGTTGTGCGTCGATCGCCACACCTGACTGAGTGTCGTCCGGGTCAATCACCCGAAGCCGGCCGCGGCCGCCGGGAAAGAGAGCACCGAAATACCGCTCGTAGGCCTCAGCGACCTCGCTGAAAGCAGCCTGGAAACGCAGCTCGATCTCTTCTTCGAGGGCTGCAATTACCTTTCTGAGCTCGGACCGGGATGACTCGATATCACTCATCTGCTCTGACAGGAAGGTGTGACGCTCATCCAACTCCCGGAACTCTTCGGCGGCTAGAGGGTTGATCGGTCCAAGACGGCTCAGTTGCGCGCTTCTCGACTCGAGGAGTTCCTCGAGATCAGTGTCCTCCGGCCGTTCGGGTCGGGGGGCACCCATCGCCGCATCGACATCGGAATCGGCATCACGGCGAATCGATTCGGCAATCGCCTCTCGATGGAGACGAAGCTCCGCCAGTCGAACATCGAGCTCGGCGGCACGTTCCCGAGCGTTGTCGATCGCCGTCAGCACTGAGTCGTGTTCGTCGCGTACGGCCTCGAGGTCTCCAAGGACGTCGTCTTTCTCATGCCGTAGAAGAGTTTGGCGGTCCCTGAGCTCCTCGATGCGTCGCGTGAGCACCGACACTGCGCGCTGGGCGAAGCTCTCCACTGCCGCAAGTCTGTCCGGGTCGGCTTCCGATCCATGGCTGGGCTCGAGACGCTGGAATTCAACATCGATACGAGCCAATCGCTCCCGAAGAAGACGCTCGCGCTCAACGATGCTCCTGAGTTTCCCGGCGGCGTCCTGCCATTCGGAACGGGCCATCTCGCGATCGGCGGCAAGCTGGAGACGCCGCCCCTCCAGGTCATCCCAGACTCTCATTCGCTCCGCATCTTCGCCGGCAAGGGCCTGAAGACGGGATCTCAGTTCCGCGATCTGACGTTGCCCCTGGTCAATCGTATCGGTCAAGGCAGCCTTTCGCATCTCCAACCTGGCCTGTTCCTCCTCAATCGAGTCGACCGACTTCTGGAGTCTCCACATGGCTTCGGATCGTCCAGCCAATCCGGCTTCGGCCGACTCGAGACGCTCGAGCGCTGCCCTCTCGACCTTACGACTGGCATCGAAGTCGCGTCGTGCGGCCGTGTACAGCGACTCGGCGCGAGCCAAGGCTGTTGATGACTTCTCGAGTGCGACCTCCGCCGTCTCCAACATCGCCACTCCGGCACCGTCAGGATTGGCAATGTGCACGCCAGAAACTGAGATGAGGTCGCCTTCCGGCGTCACTGCGCGGAGTGCCGGGTACTTGGCGATCAGGTCCCATCCGCTCACCCACCCTTCGACAAGGACAACATCACCCAGGAGACGAGTGGCCAGACCCTGGTGGGCACGAGGCCCGAGTCGGTCGATCAGCGCCTCGACGCCGAGGTTCTTCGCGACTTCCCTGGCGGGCGCCGGGCCTTCAGACATGGCGGAGACCACTGGAACAGAACCCCCGCCGGAGCCCTTGACACTCTCCACAATGTTGCGGACAGCATCGACATCCTCAAACGCAACCGCAGTCACCCAACGACCCAAGGCTGTGTCGACGGCGGCTTCCATCCCCTCGGGGATATCGAGCTGGGAGATCAAGGATCCGACCACTCCCGGCGCCGCTTCGACCAACTGGCGCGCTTCGGCATCGAACCGGCCTTCGATGCCAGCCCTGATCGCATCCACCCGGGCCTCTGCCGACGCCACCGCCAGACGACTCGTCGCCCTGGTCTCCTCGATTGTCGACCAGGCCTCTTGGTCTGTCGAGCGTTGAGCAGAGACCTCGTCGTAGACCGCCTGAATCGTTGAGATCTCCTCGTCGATCTTCTTGATCTCAACGTTGATTCGATCTACTTCCGCGGTCTCATGGCGTCTTTGCGAGACGAGCACTTCGAGCCGATGAGTCACTCCATTTCGCTCGCGGTCATCGCGAATCCGGGCTGAGTCCAGAGAAGTCAGCTCTCCCCGCGCCGCGGCGAGGGCCCCCTCGGGCGAAAGAGCGTTCTGGGTGGCAACGGCTCGCTCTTCGTCTTCGAGCCGCCGGAACCTCGTCTCGGCCGTATCGGCCAGCAACATCGCATCTCGGCGGTCCCCGTCGATGGACGATATTTCCTCGCTGATAGCCTCTTTCTCGTTCTCGAGGTCGTCCCACCGCTCGACCGCAGCCTCACGCCGTCCACTGACGGCACGACGACGCTCATGAGCAACGGAGGCAACCCGTCGAAGACGCTCAACGGTGGTTTCCAGCATCGCAGCCGCGGAGGTTTCACGATCGAGATCGACCCCTACCTGGTTGGCTGTTTCTGTGAGAGCGGCAAGCCGGGTAGACAGATCCTCCACCTTGCGCCGATCAACGTCGAGGGTTTCGTGAAGCCGGGACTTCTCTGACGTCGCCATCGTGAGATCTCGATCGTGCTCGGCGAGAGCCTGGCCACCGAGGTAGAGCCGGAGAGCTGTCACCTCACTCTTCAGGCCGTCGTATCGCTCGGCGGCCCGCGCCTGACGACGGAGCGGGCGCATCTGGCGTCCGATCTCGCCAAGAAGGTCATGGAGACGGACAAGATCCTCATCGGTCCTCTCCAGCCGTCGCTCGGAGCGTTCCTTACGTCGACGATGCTTGAGGATCCCGGCTGCCTCCTCGATGACCGCACGGTGCTCCTCCGGTGAGGCGTTGAGCACGGTGCCGATCTCGCCCTGGCCGATGATCACATGCTGGTGACGTCCGACGCCGGAGTCGGAGAGCAAATCCTGGATGTCGAGAAGACGACAGTTGACACCGTTGAGCTCGTAGTCACTCGAGCCATCCCGATAGAGCCGCCGGGTGACCGAGATCTCATCGAGATCGAGGTCAATCATGCGCTCGGCGTTATCAACCACAAGGGTCACCTCGGCCTTGCTCAGCGCAGGGCGGGTGGCTGTGCCGGCAAAGATGAGATCCTCCATCTTCCCCGTGCGGAGTGTCTTGGTCGACTGAGTGCCCAGAACCCAGGACAGAGCGTCGACGAGATTGGATTTGCCCACGCCGTTGGGACCAACCACCACCGTCACGCCGGGGCGGAACTCTAGACGCGTGCTATCGGCAAACGACTTGAAACCGGTGAGTTTTAGTGACTTCAGATACACAGCTGACTACCTGGCGAATAACACGTCTGTGATTGTCCGGTCAGGCTAACGAAAACCAGTTGTTTAGCCGGTTATTGCCACATTCGGATGTATGAAGAAGTCGGTCAGCGTCACATCGGGCTGCGCCGCCTCCGACTCGACTCCACTGACCGCTGCCGTGGATGGGCCGGCCCAGGCCCATGTGATCAGCCGGTCAAGAGCACCGGTCTCCCCCTGAGCAAACAACTCGACTCTCCCGTCTGAGAGATTGCGCACCCAGCCGGCCAGATCGAGCGATCGGGCAACGCTTCGACACATCTGGCGATATCCGACCTCCTGGACCCGGCCACTCACCCATGCATGGACGGCTCTTTGAGTCATAGTGCCTGACACCGAGGACAGAAGTGAGTCGATCGTGCCCGGACAACGATCCTTTCCACAGGTGTGCCGCACTTGAGACATGGTTCATCTGTCCTGGCATAGACACCGAGACGGCTCAGATTGTCTCCTGCTTGGCCGTCCGGAAGCAGGTAGGCCAAATCATCGAGGGTGGTTCCTCCGCTCTCGATCGCTTCGGACAGGACTTTCTGTATGGCCAGGAGCAGCCCGGCAACTTTGGTCGCATCAAGACCACCACCTGGTGTCAAAGGATGGATTCCGGCAAGATGAAGGGCTTCGTCGGCGTAGATGTTGCCGAGGCCGGCTATCGGACCCTGGTCCAGGAGGAGAGCCTTGATGGGCGCGGTTCGACCGTTCAGGGCCCTCATCAGAATCGGAACACTCGGAGGATCGACCCAAGCATCGGGGCCAAGTCTGGAGAGAGCAGAGTCTGAAAGCTCATCTTCATCAAAAACAGCTATGAAGCCAAAGGTCCGAGGATCGATGAACCTGACCTCGGCCCCGTCATCAAGTACGGCAACAAAGTGAGTGTGCGGGGCCCCTTCATCGGATTTGGCAGCACCGGATTTGGCGGCAACGCTGAACCGCCCCGACATGCCCATGTGAGCGACCATGGTGTAGCCGTCATCCAATCCGATGACCAGGAACTTGCCGTGCCGGCCGACCGTGTCCACCCTTCTACCCGACAGCCGGGACTCGACCTCGCCCGTCGTTGCGTTATACCGAGCGGTGCGGGTGTGGGTCACACGAACACTCTCAAGCCTCCGTCCCACCATGGCTTCTTCAAGATGACGCCGTGTGATCTCGACTTCGGGGAGTTCAGGCAGAAAGGCCTCCAATGAGAGCCCGGTTACGGTACCCATCCCCATGCAGATAGTCCCACGCCCGTTTGGCCAGATACTTGGTGACGCCCTCAGCAGGCTAGGCGGAACATGGAAGCCTCTAGCCTCTACGGCCCTCATCGTCTTCATCCCGGTCGGCATCCTGACCCTTCTCGCCTTTCAGATGACAGGTGCCGTCGACTTCCTCGAGCTTGTGTTCAACGACCCCGAGGCTCTCAACAATCTTCCCCCTGATGTGTTCCTCGAAATCTCACAACCGTTCATACGGGCGGTCGTGATCGGTGTGGCACTCCAGTCGATCGCCACGCTCTTCGTCTATCTAACGGTCCACCACGTCATTGCTTCGGACATATCCGGGAAGCCAGTTTCCGGATCCGCGGCGAGGCGGCACGCGTGGGGACGCATGTGGGTTGGCCTTGTCGCCGGACTCATCGGCTTCGTTGTGGTCGGAGTGATCATCGGCATCGGCCTGGCGATCTGGGTTGTTCCGTTCGCGCTCGTCGGCACCCCCACCGCCACAAGCAGGTGGGTGGCCGTGGTCCTCTTCTTGGCCTTGGTCGGTCCCGGTATCTGGCTTCTCATTTCGTTCTCCATGATGACGTCGGTAATAGCCATTGAGAGAACGGGGCCGATCCGCGCCCTGTCACGAAGTCTCAGCTTGGTCAAAGGCCGATGGTGGCCAACGCTCGGCTTTCTGCTGATGGTGGGGCTTTTGGGATCGGTGGCGATTCAACTGATCCAACTGGTGGCGATTCCGCTATCAGTGGTTGGGGACCTTGGTACAGGAGTCTCGGTGGTGTCGGCTTTGGGCGTCGGAGCCCAGGGCTTGATAGTCGCCGGGATCGGTGCCATGTACACGGCCTGGTACATCGACCTGCGGGCACGACAGGAGGAGCTTCTCAGCGAGAACCTCGACTGAGCAAACCACCTGTTCGGAGGTGTTAGCGTCGGCCGCACACCGGCTCGTCACCACGTCCGCCAAGCCGAAGGTCGACCGTAAGAAGCTGGCAGCAGCAATGGCGATCGCATCAGCAGAATTGTGGAGACCGAGTGGCGGAACCGTGGACCACTAGCCACACATAATGCCTGCCGTTATGGGCGAGGTCAGGGTCGCCTGTCGCCGTTCCTGCCCTTGCCGGCATGTGGCGGCGGGTTGCCGCCCGAACCGTCCCAGTCGTCGCCCGGATCGGCTTCCTGCTCCTGCTCCTGTGACGTCTCGATGTTCTCCACTGTGGTTTCCACTGTGGCTTCCGCTGTGTCTTCGTCAGCGTCGCCGTTGGCGTCACGATGTTCCGCGCACAGCCTCCCGTTGTTGTAGTCGTCGAGCAGGGTGGCCCATCCGGAGGCTTCGACCCACGCCGGATCTGATCCGCCTACGCCACTTCCTAAGGGGTGAGACTGCAGCCAAGCCGCGGCCAAGTCGACCGTGTCGGCGATGCAAGACGAGTCGTTCCCCGCCGAGACGTTGAGCCATGCTGCCACCAGTGGCCGGCCCAGGTTCCACGTTATGTCCCCGCGAGGCGGAGTCGTCAGGGCCATGAGTGCCTCCTCATTGGTCAGCTCGAGACAGGTCTCATCGCCGTCACAGGTCCAGTTGTGGTTCCAATCGCCGATCAGGACCGTGTCGTTGGCGATCGGCCACATGTCGAGGTGGTTTCTCCAGTAGCCGGGTGTGCCGGTTCCACGGCCGATGGGCGTGGTCGTCGCAGACCCGTCATCCTGGACAGGCGACCCAAACGGATCCGTCCCGATCGCCGTGGCGGTGTTCGTCAATGGCGCCCACACCGTGGTCGTGCACTCGACGGTGACGGTCTCACCGACCGCCAGGGCTCCGATGTCCTGTGAGCAGTCCGGGACGAGGGGATCATCAAGGGTCACGTCGTGGAGGTCGACGTTGCCCGTGTTGGTCACGTCTATCTGAAAGGTGACTTCGGTTCCGGCGATGACGACGCTCGAACTGGCGGTCTTCTCGACGGAGATGGCCGGGTCGGCACACATCGCTGCGGCGATCAGAGCCATCACCTCAGGCAGGTCACCGAATTCGGAGACTAGGACCACGTCGGTGGCGTCCAGGTCGAGACTTCCCGAGCCGTCATAGACGTCAGGGCCGGCAACCTGCTTGAGCCGGTCGATGCTCGCGGCGTTGGTCAGGCCCGATCCGACACCCACTGCGATGAGATGTGATCCCTGGGAGCGAATCTCGTCCGCCTCTTCAATCGCCCGGTTCAGGCCCTCGGCGGAGACTCCGTTGATGTGGACTCCACCTGCCTCACCGGTCTTGTCCAGGTTGTACGCGGTGGGATCGCCGTCGGTGAGGAACAGGACGAGGGCAGCGACCTCACTCGAGTTGATCTGCGTGACCTCGTCGAGGGCGTCGTCCCAGTTGGTG
>JAPUJM010000039.1 GCA_027296205.1 Actinomycetota bacterium | reverse complement strand
CGATTCGGGTCTGGACGATCGAGATCAGCGAATCTTGTCTGGAGGCGACCCCCGCCATTTGGAACGGCTCCATTTATCTCGGATCGCGCGACGGCTTCATGCGCGCCTTCCGCTGACCCCCCTTCTTTTTGGCAACCTCAGGTTATACGACCCGTATCCGGGTCATACCACATCACGTTGACCCCGATAGCGGGGAGCTAGCCCGTATCATCGCTACTCGATGCGGTGGCTGTCAGTATTCCTGTTGTTGGTCGTTGCCGCATGCTCGGTGAGCACGGCCACGACGACCCCCACCACCGTTGGAGTCACGGCCACGACGACAACGACCCAGCCCAACACAACGACGACCCGGGCAGGTGCGATTGATGAGTGTCCGCCCGCGCCTTATGAGATCGGGTTTCTCCCGGTCGGTGTTGGCGAGGCTGGTTTCAACATGGAGGAAATCGAGCCTGACGTGTGGACTTCCGTCGGCGGTACCCAGACAACCTTCGTGGGCCGTACGGACGGGACGGTGGCCATCGCGATGATTCGAGGCGCTCTTCCTGCTGTGGACTGGCCTGCGGAGAAGGGCGAGATCGACATCGATGGGACCCGAGCGGCTGTGGGACCGCACCCTGATGGAACGTGGGTTGCGGGCTGGTTCGAGGCTCCGGGGGAGCGCTGTGATCTCTACACGATGGTCTTCTATCCACCCTGGAACCCACGGGATGTCGAGAGGGTCCTTCTCAGCATGAACCGGGTTGGGGGTTGATCCGGGAACCGTCTGCTCGTCAGAACACGTCCAAGAGGCACGTGTTCAGGAGGAGGACGGATGAGAAGAATTGGATTGCTTTCTGCAATTGTCGCGATCATGTTGTTGGCTGGTGCGCCTGTGGCGCAGGCGTGCGGATTCCTGGTGTCGGCAAACGGTGCCGTGCGGCTTGGCCGGACGACCACCTTCGTGACCTGGGAGGACGGTGTTGAGCGATACATCACGAACTTCACATTCGAAGGCGACGTCGATTCGTTCGGGTCTTTGATCCCGCTGCCGTCTGAGCCGACCGACGTGAAACGCGCCGGCGACTGGACCTTGCAGCGGCTTCAGATCGAGGTGAACAGAGAGGCCCCCTTGCTGGCCTTTGGGGTTCTCAAGGCGGTGGCGGAGGATGGTGCCCAGGTGATTCTTCGCACCCAGATCGACTCGCTCGATATTGTGGTGCTGAAGGGTGGGGCAGACGATGTTCTGACCTGGGTCAACGACAATGGCTTCGAACTCCCCGATGGTCCGGCCACGGCTCATATGCTCGAGTTCTACGCGAGCCGGTCCCCGTACTTCCTGGCGGCTCGATTCGACGCCGACCGGGCTCAGCAGGATGGCTTCGGATCCGGTGACGGCATCCCGGTGCAGATCACGTTGCCGACTCCACGGCCCTGGGTCCCACTTCATATTCTTCATGGCGCGCAGCCCGATTCGTCGATCGTCAATGCTGACATATTCCTGCTCACTCCTGAAAGACCCGATCTGCTTCATGGCGAGGGGTTGCAAGTGAATGTCTCGGAGTTGGCGAGCGATCTGTTGCTCGATGATCTGCGGTCGGACGAGAACATGGAGTGGATCCCGGAAGAGGGGTGGTTCACCCATCTCATCCTGGAGACAGATGCCGAGAACCTGACTTATGACCTCTCGGTGGGCGTGGGAGACATCCCGCCCTCGTTCGTCGATGCCGGATTCACCAGGATCGAGCCGACCGATGACTCACTTCAGGCAATGGGACTCGAGCCGATTCACTGGACGAATGGCGCCTGGGTGGTTGCGATGGCGGCGATTCTCGGCGGCCTCATCGGCGGTCTGATGGTGAAGGAGCGTCGCCACCATGATGAGCCCGTAGATGAGGTGGTTTGACCCGGATACGGGCCGTACAACCTGAGGTTGGCGGTTTGGGGAAGAGAGGCCCCGTTTTGGGGTCTCTCTTCTCCTGGTTTTGGGTGGAGGTTGGTGCTTAGCCGTTGGCCTCGTCTTTGGATGCTTCCTTGAACAGTTCGCCGATTGCGGCGACCGAACCGAGGACACCCGATGTGTCCAGCGGCAGGAAGATCTTGGTGGCCCTCCCGTCGGCCACTCCTTGGAGGGCCTCCATGTACTTGATCGCCAGAAGGTCCGGTGTTGGGTCTCCTTCATGAATGGCCCCGAATACCCGCTCGATCGCCTGACCTTCACCTTCGGCCACCGTGAGCCTTTGGTACTTCTCGGCTTCGGCCACCCGCTTGATGGCCTCGGCCTGCCCCTCGGCCTCGAGGACCCGACTTTCCTTGACTCCTTCGGCAGTGAGGATGGCTGCTCGCTTCTCACCTTCCGCCTCGGTCACGTTGGCTCGACGGTCGCGCTCCGCCTTCATCTGACGGTGCATGGCCTCGGTCACATCTAAGGGCGGCTCGATCCGCTGGATCTCCACACGGACCACCCGCACACCCCATTTGTCTGTGGCGTCGTCGAGGATCTCACGTAGCTTGGTGTTGATGATGTCGCGTGAGGTGAGGGCCGAGTCGAGGTCGAGATCTCCGATCACGTTCCTCAGGTTGGTCTGGGCCAGCTTGGTTATCGCCAGGATGAAGTTCCCGACGTTGTACGTGAGCTTCACGGGGTCGGTTGCTTCGTAGTAGATGACGGCGTCGACGGTGACCACCACGTTGTCCTTGGTGATGACCTCCTGTGGTGGAACGTCGATCACCTGTTCCCGCATGTCCACTTTGGTCATCCGCTTGATAAACGGCATGATCCAGCGCAATCCCGAACTGACCGTTTTGTCGTACCGACCGAGGACCTCGATCAGAGCCTTCTGATAAGGCCGGACTATTTTGAACCCGGCGGCGGCGATGAGAATCAGCGCCAGCGCGAGTATCCCAAAGAGTGAAATTACTGCTGCCATATCTTCTTCCTTTCTAAAACCTGACTCGTTGTCAGTTCTCTATCTGCTCGACGACCAGTCGAGCCCCTTTGACTTCTGTCACCACGACTCTTTCCCCGACTTCGATTGGCGAGAGGGCCGTGGCCCGCCACTCTTCGTGGAGAATGGTGACCATTCCTGCCCCGGTGTGTGGGTCGATGTGCTGAAGGACCAAGCCCTCCGAGCCGACCCAACGGTTCGCCCCGACCCTGGGTTGCTCGCCCTCGTCCTGACGACCGATGTAGCGACGCAGGTATGCGAGGGCGAAGATCGATACACCGAAGAAGACAAACCACTGGGCCAGGATCGCGACGTTGAACCAAGCCAGGATCGCCGCGGCCGCAGCCCCGACGGCGAAGGGGAGAAGGAAGAACCCGAGGGTGAAAATCTCGCCGATCCCCATCACGATGGCGAAAATCGTCCACGCCCAGCGCCAGAATTCGTTGTCCACGTTGTTACCTCCTTGTCCGGCAAGGGCGGCAGCGGCTATGACCGCTGCGGCGCCAATCCCGAACAGAATCTTGTCCCGTCGGGAATCCCTTTGTTTCCTTGTCTTTCCGCTGTTTACATCATTCCAGGTGGCCACTGGCTTGCCCCGGTATGCCGCGGCCCAACTCTCCGCGAAGTGGACCCGATCGCCGACCACCTCTTCGACATTACGTCCGTCGGCTTCGGCATCGGACAGGTGCTGGCGGAGCTCGGCGCTCATGGCAGAGACAGCGTCACCGGGGACACCGGCTTCGAGCCAGTAGCGCTCGATCTCGACGACCACATTCCCGGGCTCAGGCATTGCCGCCTCCCTCCAGTACCGCATCGACCGAATTGCGAAACCCGCCCCAGTCCTCCTGCCACTGGCTCAGCGCTTCTCTTCCCCGGTCGGACATCCGGTAATACTTGCGGGCGGGCCCTTCCGAGCTTTGAACCAGATAACCCTCGATCATGCCCTGCTTCTGAAGCCGGGAGAGCAGCGGGTAGATCGACCCTTCGGTGGTCAGATCGAGACCACGGTTGCGAAGTTTCCGCACCATCTCATAACCGTAGGAGGCCTCTTCATCGATGATCGACATGAGACACATGTCGAGGACACCATGGAGCAACTGTGTCGTTCGGTCCTGCCCGGTACTCTTAGGTACCATG
>JAPUJM010000038.1 GCA_027296205.1 Actinomycetota bacterium | reverse complement strand
CCGGTCATTACGCCAAGGCCGGGGTTGCTCCTGGCACCCATCTCGTCGAGGTCAAGGTGGAAGATCCGAGTGACTATCAGGTTGGCCAGGAGATCAAGGTCGCCGAGGTGTTCGAACCCGGTGTCAGGGCCGATGTCTCCGGTGTATCCAAGGGCAAGGGCTTTTCCGGTGTCATGAAGCGTCACAACTTCAAGGGACAGCCGGCGTCACACGGAAACCACAAGAGCCATCGCGCCCCCGGCTCGATTGGCGCCTGTGCCACTCCGGCCCGAGTCTTCAAGGGGATGCGCATGGCCGGTCGCATGGGTGGCGAGAAAGTCACGACACTCAGCCTCGAGGTCGTCGGCGTCGATGAAGAGCGCGGTCTCCTCCTGCTCGGTGGATCGGTGCCGGGACCCAAAGGCTCAATCGTTCTCGTCAGAGAGGCGGTGAAGGCTCGTGGCTGATGTGAAGGCTCCTCTCTACAAGTCGGATGGCGCCGTCAGCGGTGACATCAAGTTGGATCCCGAGGTGTTTGGCATTGAGCCGAACCTGGACGTTCTTCACCAGGTCGTGACTGCGCAACTGGCCGGGGCGCGTTCCGGCAGCGCCAACACGAAAACCCGTGGCGAGGTTCGTGGCGGTGGCCGCAAGCCCTGGAGGCAGAAGGGCCTCGGGCGTGCCCGGCATGGCTCGATTCGCTCCCCACAATGGGTTGGCGGAGGTGTCGCTCATGGCCCCAAGCCTCGTGACTACAGCCAGCGCACACCGAAGAAGATGAAGCGTCTTGCCTTGTACAGCGCCCTTTCGGCTCGTGCCTCGGAGGGGTGCGTCAAGGTCGTCGAGGACATCGGCTGGGCCAGCCCGAAGACGAAGAGGGCGGTCGGCCTTCTCGATGCGATAGACGCCGGCGGAAAGATCCTGTTCGTCCTCACCAACCTCGACGGTGTGGCCGGCAAGTCGTTCCGCAACCTGCCCGAGGTGCGGCTTGTGGAGCCTGGTCATCTCACGCCCTACGACGTGCTCTGGTCCGACCAGGTGGTATTCACATCCCACACGATGGGGTCGGTCGGCCGGAACAGCTCGTATGAAGTCAGCGACTCGGACTTCGTGATCGATGTCGGGGGTGACTCCTGATGAAGGCGAGCCATGACCTCATCCTTGCTCCGGTGGTTTCTGAGAAGTCTTACGACCTCATCGAGAACGAGAACACCTACACCTTCGAGGTGGATCCCCGCTCCAACAAGGAGGAGATTCGGGATGCCATCGAAGAGATTTTCGATGTCAGGGTCCTCCGGGTCAACACGATGAATCGTAAGGGCAAGCGCAAGCGCAGTGGCTACACGTTCGGCAAGCGCAAGGACGTCAAGCGCGCCATCGTCAAAATCGCCGAAGGCGATTCGATAGATCTGTTTGGAGTCTGAGATGGCAGTCAAGAAGCGCAAGCCGACATCACCCGGGCGCCGGTTCCAAACGGTCTCGGATTTTGCCGAGATCACGACCGACAGGCCCGAGAAGTCGCTCATCGCCAAGAAATCCAAGACCGGTGGTCGCAATACCCATGGGCGGGTGACCTCACGTCATCGTGGTGGTGGGCACAAGCAGCGCTATCGCATCATCGATTTCAAGCGGGAGAAGGACGGGATCACCGCCCGCGTCGCCTCGATTCAGTACGACCCGAACCGCAACGCTCGCATCGCCCTCCTCAACTACGTGGATGGTGAAAAACGCTACATCCTGGCGCCTCTCGGGGTGAAGGTGGATGACCGGTTGATGTCGGGCGCCAAGGCCGATATCCGGCCGGGCAACGCTCTGCCTCTGCGCAACATCCCGGCCGGGACGACGGTACATGCCATCGAGATGCGCCCCGGTGGCGGAGCCAAGCTGGCTCGGTCCGCCGGCGCCTCGGTTCAACTGATGTCGAAGGAGGGCGACCTCGCTCTGCTGCGTCTCCCCTCCGGCGAGATGCGCCAGGTGCCACTCGACAGCCGTGCCACGGTCGGTCAGGTGGGTAACACCGAGGCCGAGTTGATCAAGATCGGCAAGGCCGGTCGCAACCGCTGGAAGGGTGTCCGCCCGCAGACTCGTGGTGTTGCCATGAACCCCGTCGACCATCCCCTCGGCGGTGGTGAGGGCAAATCCTCCGGTGGTCGCCATCCGACGAGCCCGTGGGGCAAGCCGGAAGGCCGCACCCGTAGCAAGAAGAAGGCTTCCAACAAGTACATCGTGCGACGTCGCACGAAGAAGGGACGCCGGTGACATGGCGCGTAGTTTGAAGAAAGGCCCTTTCGTCGACGAGCATCTGGCCAACAAGGTCGATGAGCTCAACCGAACGGGCCAAAAGCGCGTGATCAGGACCTGGTCCCGACGCTCCACGATCATCCCGGAGATGATCGGGCACACCCTTGCCGTCCATGACGGTCGCAAGCACGTGCCCGTATACGTCACCGAGTCGATGGTGGGCCACAAGCTGGGAGAGTTCGCTCCCACCCGCACATTCCGCGGTCATGCCGACAAGGCGGCCTCGAGGCGATGAGGGTCAAAGCCCAATCCCGCTTTATCCGTCAGTCGCCCTACAAGGTGCGTCGGGTGCTCGATCTGGTCCGGGGACTGCCCGTCGAGGAGGCCGAGCACATGCTTCGGCTCACCCCACGAGCCGCGGCGGACCCGATTGCAAAGGCTCTGAAATCAGCAGTCGCCAACGCCGAGCACAACCACGCCTTGGATCCCGAGGATCTGGTGGTTGCCGAGGCCTTCGCCGATGAGGGCCCCACCCTGAAACGCTTCCGCCCCCGCGCCCGCGGTCGTGCCAGCCGGATCAACAAACGGACGAGTCACATCACGATCGTGGTCTCGGACATGAATGAGGAGGTGAGCTAGATGGGTCAGAAAGTACACCCCTATTCGTTCCGTCTTGGTGTGACGACTGATTGGAAGTCAAAGTGGTTCTCCGAGAAGGAGTATGCAGCTTTTGTCAACGAGGACTGGAAGATTCGCGACTACCTCCGCGGGGAGTTGAAGCGCGGAGCCGTGTCGCGAATCGACATCGAACGGACACGAGACCGGCTCATCGTCGACATTCACACCGCCCGCCCCGGTGTTGTCATCGGTCGCAAGGGCTCGGAAGCCGAGCGTCTCCGCAACGGTCTGGAGAAGATCACCGATCGTCGGATCAAACTGAACATCAACGAAGTGAAAGACCCGGATCTCGACGCTGCTCTTCTCGCCAGGGGCATTGCCGACCAGATCGAGAACAGGATCGCCTTTCGCCGCGCCATGAAGCGGGCAGTCGCCTCCGCTCTCAAAGCCGGGGCCGAAGGTGTTCGCGTCGAGTCCAAGGGTCGTCTTGGCGGCTCCGACATGGGCCGACGTGAGTGGTACCGCGAGGGCCGTGTCCCGCTCCACACGCTGCGGGCCGACATCGACTACGGAACAGCCACCGCGCGTACCACCGTTGGCGCCATCGGCGTCAAGGTGTGGGTCTACCGGGGTGATTTCGTCGACCGTGGTCGGGTATCGGGCGAGCGGATTACCGCAGAGGCCGATCTGGCCACCGGTGGTCCTGCCCGTCGCACTCAGAAGAGTCTCAAGTCTCGCGCCGAGGAGGCGGCAGGAGCTGGGTCGAGCAAGCCGCGTCTCATCGAAGCCGGTGGAGGCAAGCGCCCTGTCGAATCCGCCGGCAAGGAAACCGGCGGCCGGAAGTTGATCGAAGCCGGTGGTGGGCGACGCCCCACTGCCGCCGAGGCCAAGGTCCAGTATGAGAGTGCTCAAGATGAGCAGACGGTGTCTCGAGACACCGCCGAGACTCCCCACACAGAGCAGGGGACCCCTAAGGATGAAGAGGAGTAGCGGGTCATGTTGATGCCCAAGAGAACCAAGCACCGCACGATGCATCGTGGGCGCATGTCCGGCGTCGCCAAGGGCGGCACCAAGGTCAGCTTCGGTGAGTATGGATTGCAGGCTCTCGAGCCCGCTTGGATCACCTCCCGTCAGATCGAGGCGAGTCGTGTCGCCATCACGCGTGCGGTCAAGCGTGGCGGGAAGGTTTGGATCACCATTTTCCCGGACAAGCCTGTGACCCAGAAGCCCGCTGAAACCCGCATGGGCTCGGGCAAGGGGAACCCGGAGTTCTGGGTAGCCGTTGTGAAGCCGGGCCGCGTCATGTTCGAGCTCGCCGGTGTGTCTGAAGACATGGCCCGCGAGGCCATGCGCAAAGCGAGTCACAAGCTTCCGATCAGAACCAGATTCGTGAGCAGGGAGGAGGCATGACCATTGTGGAGATTCGTGAGCTCACCACCGAGGAGTTGGTCGATGCCCTCGCCGAGGCAAAGGAGGAGAAGTTCAACCTTCGTTTCCAGGTGGCCACAAACCAGCTCGACAACACCGCCCGTATCGGGGTGGTCAAGACCGACATCGCCCGGATCCTCACCGTGATCCGAGAGCGTGAGCTGATCGCAGCCGGTGAGGTCGCTGCCGAGGAGATTGCCTGATGGCCGATAACCAAACCCGAAAGCGCCGCAAGGTGCGCGTTGGCGTCGTTGTCTCGGATAGCCGTGACAAGACGATCACCGTCGAAGTGCCCAACCTGACTGCGCACCCCCGGTACGACAAGGTCGTCCGTCGCAGCACGAAGTTCCACGTTCACGACGAGACCAACGACGCTCATCTAGGTGACAAGGTCGAGATCATGGAGACACGTCCCGTCTCGAAGCAGAAGCGGTGGCGTCTTATCGAGATCGTGGAGCGCGCCCGATGATTCAACAGGAGTCCCGTCTCAAGGTGGCCGACAACACCGGTGCCCGCGAGGTGCTTTGCATCCGGGTACTGGGCGGCTCGTCCCGTCGCTACGCAGGAATCGGGGACGTGATCGTTGGGGCCGTCAAAGACGCCAACCCTGGGGGGTCCGTCAAGAAGGGCGAGGTTGTCAGGGCCGTCGTGGTGCGCACCAAGAAGGCGTCGCGACGCACCGACGGCACCTATATCCGCTTCGATGACAACGCCTGTGTGATCATCGATGCCAACAGACAGCCGATCGGAACCCGCATCTTCGGTCCCGTGGCTCGGGAACTGCGTGACCATCGCTTCATGCGGATCATCTCCCTGGCCCCGGAGGTGCTCTGATGAAGCTCAAGACCGGAGACAAGGTGATGGTCATTTCCGGCAAGGACGCCGGTAAGGAGTCGAAGATCGCACAAGTCTTCCTGGCGAAGGGGAAGATCCAGGTCGAAGGGGTCAACACCGCCAAGCGTCACACCAAGCCGACGGGTACGACGATGCAGGGCGGGATCATCGACAAGGACATGCCGATCGACGTTTCCAATGTGATGATCATCTGCGAAGAGTGCGGTCCCACTCGGATCGGCCATCAATTCGACGAGGACGGTGCCAAGCACCGCATTTGTGTGAAGTGTGGAGGTGAGTTGTGAGCGACGCCCCACGCCTCAGGATCAAGTACGACGAAGAGGTCGCCGCCCAACTGAAGGACGATCTCGGCCTCGAGAACGTGATGCAGGTGCCGACGCTCCACAAGATCGTCCTCAACATGGGTCTTGGCGAGGCCATCGGCGACAAGAAGGCCATCGGTGAGGCCATCGATGAACTGAGCCGCATCACCGGTCAGAAACCCCGTGTGAACAAAGCACGCAAATCGATCGCCAACTTCAAGCTCCGAGAGGGCATGCCAATCGGTGTTTCGGTAACTCTGCGCGGTGTGAACATGTGGGAATTCTTCGATCGGCTGTTGTCGATTGCCATCCCCAGAGTGCGCGACTTCCGCGGACTCAACCCGAAGGCATTCGACGGCCATGGCAACTACAGCGTTGGCGCTTCGGAACAGTTGATATTCCCTGAAATCGATTTCGACATGGTGACGACAACCCGTGGTCTGAACATCACGATCGTCACCACAGCGGAGAACGATGAGCAAGGAAAGGCCCTGCTCGATGCCTTCGGGTTCCCGTTCCGCAAGATCCAGGTAGAAGTTTGAGGAGGATGTGAGTGGCTAAGAAATCAATGATTGCCAAGGCCAAGAGAAAGCCAAAGTTCAAGGTCAGGGGTTACAACCGCTGCAATCGCTGCGGTCGCTCCCGTGCCTATATACGCGATTTCGGCATGTGCCGGATCTGCGTTCGTGAGTTGGCCTCCCGTGGTGAGCTCCCCGGAGTGCGAAAGGCGTCCTGGTGAGAGTCGTTACTGATCCAATTGCAGACATGCTGACCCGCATCCGCAACGCCGTTGCCGTGGGTCATGAGCGTGTCGCAATGCCGTCGTCCAAGGTGAAGGTTCGTCTCGCCCAGATCCTTGTCGACGAGGGTTTCATCGATCGCTACGACGTGTCAGAGGAAGGCCACCGCCGCGAGTTGGAGCTTGTGCTTCGGTATGGCGAGCGGCGTACGCCGGTCATCGAGGGGATAAAGCGCATCTCGAGACCGGGTCACCGCGTTTATCGAGGTTCCCGTGAGTTGCCCCGTGTCCAGGGTGGTATCGGGGTGGCCGTCGTCTCAACGAGCCAGGGGCTTCTTCCGGACCGGGAGGCGCGGCGTCGCCATCTGGGCGGCGAAATCCTCTGTGAGGTTTGGTGAAATGAGCCGTATCGGGCAGATGCCGGTGACAGTGCCGTCAGGAGTCGATGTGACCATCGACGGCAACAACGTGACCGTCAAGGGCTCCAAGGGTGAGTTGACACGCGACTTCCACGATCGTGTGTCCTTTGAGGCGGGCGATGGCGAGCTCACCGTCAGCCGCCTCGATGACACGAGGGAGTCAAAGGCGCTCCACGGTTTGAGCCGTGCATTGCTCAACAACATGGTTGTCGGGGTGACCGATGGCTTCAGCAAGGAGTTGGAGATCCACGGCGTTGGCTATCGAGCTGTTCTCAAGGGAAACGATGTCGAGCTCCAGGTGGGTTTCAGCCACACGGTTCTCGTCGAGGCGCCGGAGGGCATCACTTTCGTGGTGCCGGAGCCAACCAAAATCAGCATCTCCGGCATCGACAAGGAGAAGGTCGGCCAGGTGGCCGCCAACATTCGCAAGGTCCGTCCGCCCGAGCCCTACAAGGGCAAGGGCATCCGGTATGTCGGCGAGTACGTACGCCGCAAGGCTGGAAAGGCAGGTAAGTGATGAGAGGTTCCCGACATGATGCTCGTTCTCGCCGTCACTCCCGCGTGCGCAAGCGGGTACGCGGTACCCAGGCGCGTCCCCGTTTGGCGGTGTACCGGAGCAACCGTTACATCTACGCCCAGGTGATAGACGACGTCGGTGGCCGCACGCTGGCGGCTGCATCTTCGCTGGAGACAGAACTCCGGTCCGATTCGTTGAACGTCGGCACCGCGACCAAGGTAGGCAGTCTCGTGGCGAGCCGCGCCAAGGATGCCGGTGTCTCGGCGGTCGTCTTCGACCGGGGCGGGTTCAAGTTCCATGGAAAGATCAAAGCCCTCGCCGACGCCGCTCGCGAGGAAGGATTGGAGTTCTAAATGGCACGTCAACAACGTCACGGCTCGGAACAGAGCCAGTACGACGAGCGCGTGATTCAGATCAACCGCGTGGCAAAGGTTGTCAAGGGCGGTCGTCGCTTCAGCTTCACAGCGCTCGTGGTGGTCGGTGACGGCAAAGGCAAGGTCGGTGTCGGCTACGGCAAAGCCAAGGAAGTTCCCGCAGCGATCCAGAAGGGCATCGAGCAGGCGCGTGGCAACATGACCATGGTTCCGATGGCCGGTCAGACGATTATTCATGAAGTCATCGGTCGCCATGGAGCCTCCCGTGTGCTGATCAAGCCTGCTGCCCCCGGCACCGGTGTCATCGCCGGTGGTGCGGTCCGTCAGATCCTCGAGGCTGCGGGTGTCAAGGATGCCCTTGCGAAGTCGCTTGGCTCACCGACCCACCTGAACGTTGCCCGGGCTGCCTTTGCCGGTCTCATGGCGCAACGTCGTCCCGACGAAGTCGCCAAAGCAAGGCACCGGAAGGCCGAAGATTTCGTTCCCCCTGGTCTGCTCGCTGCCTACAACGCGACGGAGTCGATGCGAGCCCAGGCCACAGATTCTTCAGCCAGGAGCTCAGGTAGGTAATGGCAAAGGCAAAGACGAAGACCGTGAAGATCACCCTGAAGAGGTCAACGATCGGCGAGAAGCCGAAGACCCGGGCCACCGTCGAGGGACTCGGTCTTCGCAAGATCAACCACACCGTCACCCAGGTGGATTCCCCCACCCTTCGGGGCATGGTGGCCAGGGTTCGGCACCTGGTCGACGTCGAGGAGAGTTGATGAGCAAGGAAAAGAACCAACTGAAACTTCATCACCTGTCACCGGCCCCCGGATCCAAGAAGAAGAAGATCCGTGTTGGACGCGGTGAGGGTGGTCGTCGCGGTAAGACAGCCGGTCGTGGCACCAAAGGTCTCAAAGCTCGTAGCTCGCTGCGTCCTGGTTTCGAGGGTGGGCAGACTCCGCTGGCAATGCGTCTTCCCAAACTGAGGGGATTCAGGAACCCGAACAAAGAGGAGTTCGCCATTGTGAACCTCTCCGCATTCGATGTCTTTGACGCCGGCGGCGAGATAACTCCCGAGTCACTTCGTGAGCGTGGTCTGATCCGGCACAAGGGCCGTGTGAAGGTCCTCGCCGAGGGTGACCTCGACAAGGTCCTCACCGTGAAGGCCCATGCGTTCAGCGCGGCGGCGAAGGAGAAGATCGAATCCGCCGGCGGGTCCGTCGAGGTCATCAAGTGACCTCGACCTCCTGGTACCAGGTACCGAGCACTTGGTACCAGACTCCCAGTAGCAGATACCAAGTACCAGCCACCAGGTAGACACCCATGCTTTCCATCTATCGCAACATGTTCAAGGTCCCGGATCTACGGGCGAAGATCTTCTTCACGCTCGCCATGTTCGGTGTCTACCGTCTTGGCGCCACCATTCCGGTGCCCGGTATCGACCTGGACGCGGTTCGGCTGTTCCAAACCCAACAGCAGGCCGGCGGGATCTACGGTCTGCTCAACCTCTTCTCCGGCGGCGCCCTCGAACAGTTCTCGGTGTTCGCCCTGGGGATCATTCCCTACATCACGGCGTCGATCATCATGCAGTTGCTGACCGTTGTCATCCCGAGACTGCAGGCGCTACAGGAGGAAGGGGAGTCGGGTCGCAAAGTGATCACCCAGTGGACGCGGTATATGACCGTGATCCTGGCTCTCATCCAGTCGACCGGGTTCACATTCCTTTTCCATTCCGGCCGATTCACCAACGGCATCGACCTGATCCCGAACTACACGCCCGGCCGCGTTGTCCTGATCGTCCTGACGATGACAGCCGGTACCGCGATGGTGATGTGGCTCGGTGAGCTCATCACCCAACGAGGGGTGGGCAACGGAATGTCGCTGATCATCTTCGTGTCGATTCTCAGCCAATTCCCCTTCATCTTCGGTCAGGTCTGGAGCCAGACCGGCGCCGCCGGCCTGTACGGCCGCTTCGGAGTGATCATGGCGACGTTTGCGTTCATGATCGTGGCGATCATCTTCGTCGACCAGGGACAGAGACGGATCCCGATCCAGTTCGCCAAACGGGTGCGTGGACGTCGGGTTCTCGGCGGCCAGTCCACCTATATTCCGCTAAAGGTCAACACCGCCGGTGT
>JAPUJM010000037.1 GCA_027296205.1 Actinomycetota bacterium | reverse complement strand
CTGGAGATCATCCGCGGCGTCTGGCCGGATGAGGACCCGTTTCAGGTGGGACGAGCAGAGCTCGTTGCCGAGGCGCGGCAGCAGCTCGATGCGGCAGTGGATGCGGATCTGATGTTTCCGCACCAGAGTGACCGGGAGGCGATTTTCCGTTACGACCTGCAGGCCATGCCCTCCGAAGTCACCGAGCACATCGGAACGGGCTTGACCCTGGCGGCATGGAACGCTGCGGCGTACGTTGCACAGATCGACGAGCACCGGCTGTCTGCAGCCCTGTCCTCCGGCGTCTACGTCGACGCCACCCAAAGGGTGCTCCACCGCGACGGCGGCCTCTGGTTCCACGATGAGGCCTATGTCATTGCGCGTACCGGCGCCGTGGAAGTCTGATGAAGGACAACAGCAGGGACCTGGAGGCGGTGCGGAGCCTGTTCCTGAAGCCAGAGTTCGAGATGCTTCCGTTCCGCAGCGCGATCGACCAGATCGACTTTCTGCCTGAAGCCGCCACCGTCACCATCACTGCGTCCCCTGCGAAAGGTATCGAGGCGACTCTCGAGTACGCCACCAAGCTGGCGCAGCGAGGCTTCGACGTCGTTCCCCACATCGCGGCGCGATCCGTCGCAGACGGGGCACACCTTTCACGAATTCTCGACACCATCGCTGACGCTGACATCGGTCGCATCTTCGTGGTCGGCGGTGACTCCACAGACGCGGGGGATTTCCCCGACGGCCTCTCGCTGATCCAAGCCATCGAGAGTCTCGACTATCCGCTCCCAGAGATCGGGATAGCCGCTTATCCGGACGGTCATCCGTTCATCTCCTATGAGGCGCTGCGTCAGGCCTTGAAGGACAAGCAGCCCTACGCCTCGTACATGACCACTCAGATGTGCTTCAACCCGGTCATCATCTCCAACTGGATCGCCGACGTGCGCTCCGACGGCATCACGCTGCCAATTCATCTCGGCATGCCAGGGGTAGGGTCGATCCCCAAGCTGATCAGCATTGCGGCAAAGATCGGCGTCGGGGATTCGGCCCGCTTCCTGTCACGCCACCGCGGGTTGTTGGGCAGGCTCACCCGCCAGAGCACGTATTCGCCGGATCGGCTTGCCATGGGGCTCAGCCAGGTCATCGCCGACCCGACGGCGGACATCGAGGTGGTGCACCTCTACACGTTCAACCAGGTGGAGTCTTCCGAAGCGTGGCGGCAGGACTGGCTGGAAGCCATCGACGGCTGAGAGACGGAGTAACGCCCCATAAATAACGGGCTACGAGGGATGATAAGGACTGTTACACCCTTGAACAGGCTTGTCTTGCTTTGGCGGGAGTGCATCCGAGTATTCGTCGGGTTGGGCAGCTACCGAATTCCTGACAACGTGTGCCGCCACAAATGCCGTTGTGTGCGGGTGTCGGTCGAGCTGTTGGTCGCCACGGTTGGGTAATAGTCGGGCTGGCTGAATAGTGACTCACTCGCTGGTCAGGGGCTGATTCCCCCCAGGGTGGTGGTGGTTCTCATGAGCTTGCCATCTCGGGTGAAGTCGATCTCCGCTAGCGATCCAGGTCGGTGACTGACAACCGCGGCGAATAACTGGCCGGGATCGAGGATCGTCTCTCCATTGATGGCCACGATGCGATCGCCGACCTGAAGGTCTGCTTCCTCACCAGCGGACCCTGCCATGACTTCTCGGATGATGGCACCTCCGTTGCCCGAGGTGTCCGGGATGGTGGCCACGCCGAGGGTCGCGAGTTGGATGTCCCCGCCAGCAACGATCTGGTCGGCGACGACGATGGCCACGTTGATGGCCACGGCAAACCCGATCCCGTCGTTGCCGCCGCCCTCAGTGAAGATGATGTCGTTGATTCCTATGACTTGACCCGTGGTGTTGATGAGCGGCCCACCGGAGTTTCCCGGGTTTATGGCCGCATCGGTCTGGACCATCGGCACGCCGTTGATGTTCCGTCCGGTGGCACTGATGATCCCTGCAGTAACGGTCTGGTTGAGCCCGAACGGGCTTCCGAGAGCGATGGCCGTCTCTCCGACATCCGCGCCGGTCCCATATCCCAGCGCTGCCACTGGTAGGTCAGCTCCCGAAATCGCGACAACTGCGATATCGGTCACTGTGTGGGTGCCGAGGACGCGGCCTTCCAGCTGCCGCCCATCGGCAAGTCTGACATTCACCTCGTTGACACCGTTCACCACATGCGCCGCCGTGAGAATCAGGCCTTCCGAGTCGTAGATGACACCAGATCCGAGACCAACATCCGACTCCAATTGGACCACCGCAGGAGATACCAGCGCCGCAGCCGTGGCGATATCGGAAGGCCCGGCTGAGGTCGGCGAAACCGGCGCGGTGGCAACCTCATCACCGGGCAGAAACTCGGCAAGGGCAACCCCGAACAGGGCACCCACCGCAAAAATAAAGGCCCCCACGATCGAGCGGAAGCCCTCCCAACGTCGCCGATGCCGCGGCGAAAGGCGCAATCTGTGGGGCCGCTGTATCGAGTTCGACGAGTTGAGGCGTTCCCGATCGGTAGTCAGACTCATGCGCTCTGCAACGGTTGGAGACGGGCCCTCCATCGCCAAATGTCCATCGAGTGACAGTTTTCCCGGGTAGTAGGACTTCGAGCCGCGCCATCTTTGATTCTCATCCTCGAACTTGGATCGCCGCTTTCGATCCCATGCACATTGGTTGTCTGCCAGCATTACGAAGAGGAGGTCGAAGATCATGGAGATGTCACAGGAGCACAAGGACGCCCTCGCACAGGGACGTAAGGAAGCGAGGGCCATCAAGGCCTATTTGAAGACGATCGAAGCCCGCAAGCAGGGGCGCTCGGTCACGAAAGATGGTCTCGAGAGCCGCTTGACCAGGACGAATGAGAAGATCGAGGCTTCAGACGACACCCTCAAGACACTCGATTTGATCCAGACCCGACTCGATATCCAATTGGCACTGTCCAGCATGGAAGATGTGGAAAACCTGGACCAATTGGAGGCCGGGTTTGTGACATACGCAAAGTCGTATTCGGAGCGCAAAGGTGTCAGTTACACCGCTTGGCGCGAGTTTGGAGTGCCTGCCGCAGTCCTCAGGGACGCCAATGTTCCTGAGACAAGACGACGCTAGGCCCAACCCAACTCAGCGAGTCGAGCATCGTCGATGCCTAGATGGTGAGCCAACTCGTGGAGCACGGTCTTTCGAATCTCGGTTTCCAGGGCCTTCTGGTCCAAGCCAAGGGCGAGATGCTGCTGTCGGAAGATGACGATCCGGTCGGGCATCGCGCCGAAGTAATCCTCCCGCCGGCTGAGGTCGACGCCTTCGTAGACACCGAGTACGTCTCCCAACTCGCGGGGCGGGTGCTCCTCGACCACAACGACGAGGTTGTCGATCTCGGCAACGACCCATTCGGGGAGCTCCTCGAGGGTGCGGTCCACCACCTCCTCGAATTCTCTCCTTCTCATGGCTGGACAACTTTCAAGTGACCGTGGTCTTCACACCGGCAAAAGCATCGTGTGTCTTCGATTCGAAGATCAGTTGGAGACGTTGGACCGCGGTGTGTATATCCAGAAAGGTGTTGTAGAGGGGCGATAGGCCAAGCCTGATGTTGTCCGGCGCCCGAAAGTCCGGCAGCACCTGGCCAACTTCTATCAGGGCTCGTGTGATTGGCCAAGCTTCTTCGTGTTCCAACGAGACATGAGAGCCTCTCCGATCGGGGTCGGTAGGCGAGGCCAACTCGAAGCCGAGAGGACGTAGGTGAAGATCCCATTGCTCGACCAGGTATTCGGTCATCGCCACCGATTTGGCCCGAATGTTGTCCACCCCGGCCGTGATCACGTCGTTGATCCCTGCTTCCGTGGCGGCGAGTGAGAGGATCGGCATCGTGCCCGTGTGGAACCGTCTGATTCCCGATACCGGTCGAAAGTCGAGATCGAACGAGAAGGGCTCGGCGTGGCCCCACCACGCCGTGATTGGGTTCTCCAGAGAATCCTGAAGATCGGATCGGACATAGATGAAGGCAGGTGAGCCCGGGCCGCCATTCAGGTACTTATAGGTGCACCCGATGGCGAGATCTGACCCGGTGGCGTTGAGAGCGATGGGAACAACGCCGACCGAATGACTGCAGTCCCATAGCGTCAGCGCCCCGACCCGGTGAGCCATCACATTGACATCGGCGATTTCGTAGGTGTATCCCGACTTGAAGACAGTATGCGACAGCGAAACCAGCGCCGTGGTCTCATCGATCTCGTTTTCCAGCTCTTCCAGGGGAGCGTGGACACCGTCGGATGTGACGATCACTAGTTCCTTGTCGAGTTGACCGGCAATGCCCTCCAGGATGTAGATATCGGTGGGAAAGTTGAGGTCGTCGGTGACGATCTTCGAGCGCTGAGGGGCAGCGTTGACCGCGGATAGTGCCAGCTTGTAGAGATTCACCGATGTCGAGTCGGAAATGATCACTTCACCTCGTGAGGCACCCAGCAGGGGAGCGAGGAGGTCACCAATCTCCAACTGGAGTTCCCACCAACTCTCGTTCCAGGAACGGATCAGTCTGTCTCCCCACTGGCGGTGGATGACCGCCTCGAGGGACTCGATCGCTGCCTTGGGGAGTCGGCCCAGAGAGTTGCCATCCAGGTAGATGAGGTCGTCGCCGGTGTGCACGTATCGGTCTCGGTGGTTCCGAAGTGGATCAGAGAGGTCCAGCGCAAGAGCCGGTTCGTAGCCTTCGGCTTTCGGATAGGGGCCTAGATCCTGGAGCATCATGGCGGCATTGTGGCATCGGAGCACCGGGATCGACTAGCCGTTGCTCCGTCGGTAACCTTGATCGCACTTGGGCGGTTAGCTCAGTCTGGCTAGAGCGCTCGCCTCACACGCGAGAGGTCACAGGTTCAAGTCCCGTACCGCCCACCAACAAA
>JAPUJM010000036.1 GCA_027296205.1 Actinomycetota bacterium | reverse complement strand
TGGACCACCGCATGTTCCATGCCCAGTTTCTTCATGGCTTCGGTCCTCGTTGCGCCGTCGAGGACCACCAGGTCACCGTTTGGTGCCTCCGAGCAAACCATCGGGTTGATCTGGATTCCCTCGTCGTTTATCCGTCCGACGAGACGGTTCACTCGAAGCGGATCGACCTCTTCGTGTCGACGAATCCTCTCCAGGGGAACCACGCGCAGCATTGGAACGGGTGGCATAAAGCGTATTCTGGCGCATCCGCCCAGACTTATCCACAGGGTAGTTGGCAAGACGAACCTCGGGTTCTTGGCAGGATGGATACCTCAAGTTCGCATGATTTCGTCGAGGATCGCCACCAGCCGCTCCACATCGGCTTCGTCCTGGTAGATACCGAAGCCGATACGGAGTCGATCGTCCCGGTAATCGGTGATGACATTGCGGGCGTGAAGCGCGTTGTAGACGTCGGCGGCTCGATCACTCTGGTAGGTGAGAAAGTTGCCACGGGTGTGCTCCTGGGAAGGCACCAGGGTTCCCGGTGACACCCCCGTTTTCAAGAATTGATCCTGTAGGCCCTGAACATGATCGGAAATCTCGGCCGGCGTGATCCCCTCCTCCTCGAGCCACCCAAGAACAGCATCAATCCTGTAGATCCCCGATGAGTCGTAGGTAGCCCCGGCGAATCGCGTTCCGTCACTTCCGTAGGGGACTCGGTTACTCCCGCCGCTTTCCAGCTGACCAAACTCGGCGTACCACCCGGTGTTGACCGGACGCTCGCCATAACCGGGAGGCGCATGGAGGAAGCACACGCCTTCACCGGACATCGCGTACTTATATCCGCCGGCGATGTAAAAGACCCGGTCTTGGATCGACCCGATGTTGGTAGGTCGGGCCATGAAGGCGTGGTAGCCATCTATGACAACGAAGGCCTTCTCCTCAGAGATAGATGACACGATCCGATTCAGATCCGGGACGACAAAACCCGAATTGAAGAACACCTCGCTGAGAAATATCAGATCGTGGACGCCCGCCCTGGCTTCGCGGGTGAACCGATCGGAAAACGTGTCGAAGGGCTCCGCCGGGACCCGGTCGACAATGGCGAGACCCTCCTCCTCCCAGCGCTTCGACTGGCGAGAGAAGGAATGGAATTCGGCGTCGGTCGTCAGCACCCGAACCGGTGGCTCCAAACAGGAGAACACTCGCACCAGCAACTCGTGGGTGTTGGGAGCGATGACGAGCGTCTCGCTACCCGCCAGCCCCAGAATCGAGGCGATCCGCTGTTTCGCCCTGGGCATGAGCGTTGCAAAGATGTGCTCCCACTTGTCGTCGATCATCTCCGCGGCATCGAGCCATGCCTGCTTGTGGGCGTCGTAACTGACGTCAGGCCATGGGTGGTGGGAGTGGGCGGCGAAGTGCAGACGATCAGGCTGCGATCCGAGAAACCTTGAGAAGTGCCGCTTGAGGTTCATTCCTCGTATCTGAATCGCATCGCGTCGAGGATCCCCGCGGGGAGTATGGGTCGGTCGGCTCTCGGCACCAGGAACGTGGAGAGACTGAAGAGATCGCTGAAAACCCGGCTTCGATCGGCCGACTTCTCGAGATACTTGGCGCCGGCCGAGCCTCCGGTGCCGATCCTCCTGCCGATCATCCGCAAGGCCATCTGAGCGTGGCGATGCCTCCACGTGGTGAAGCTCTCATCGATATCCATCAAGAGCTCGAGCAGGCGGAAAGGCTCCTGGAGAGCCGGCTGGTCGCGATACAAGGTGATGAACAGGGCCGCCTGGAACGCCCGGTGGCTGAGCCGGAGTCTTCCGGCATCGCGCTCCAGGGTGTGCTTGTCAGGGTCGAATATCGCCTCGTACTGGTTGAGAACCAGGTCGAAATCCTTGAGCTGGGCCTGCTTCTCGGCGTCGCTCAGGTTCGGGTTGGTCTGAACCACGGTGCGGTCGGCCTCTATCCGACTTTGGACCGCATGCCTGTAGGCCTCCCAGAAGTGAAAGTCTTCGTAGTCGAGAAAGGGCGTCCGCTCCAACCATCGCTCCATCAGATCGAAAAGGGATGGCTCGTCCTCTAGAGCCTTCACCCGGATCTTGTCCTCATCTGAGAACCGGGATGTGTACTCCGCGCCGGCGAGGAACAACCGATCGCCGGGCAAGAGCCCGAGCTTGTTCTCAACCACCCGAAACTGAGCCGACTGGAATCCCGAGGCCGGGAAGAGGTAGTCGCGGAAGTCGAGAAAATCGAGGGGAGTCATCGTCTCCAGAACACTGATCTGGCTGATGAGCAAGGTTTGAATACGGCTGATTCTCCGCAGCCGGGCAATGGCTGTGCCCATGTTCTGCTCGTCGACGACGTCCTGGCCAAACAACTCGATCACGCTGTCGATCTCCCAGATGATCTGCTTGAACCACAGCTCGTATGCCTGGTGAACGATGATGAACAGCATCTCGTCATGAACCGGCGGGCCGTGTTTGGCACTTTCCAGTGTCTGGGCGCCGAGAAGCTTGTCCAACTGGAGGTAGTCGCCGTAGTAGAGGTGTTGCTCGCTCATGTCTCGGTTACGACGCTAGCGGCAGTCAGTGTTGTGGGGCCACGCCACACCACAGCTCGGACCGTTCCCACAGCTCCCGGGCGAGGTCGTCGTCCTGTGCGGCGGCCGATGGAGGCCCGGCCTCCTTGTTGGAGTAGTAGAGGCCCGTTTCACCGGTCACGTCATCCGAGGTCGCACACCAGATCACCGTCGCCGCCCCCTGCTCCGGTGTGAGCAGGCTTCCCCGCATCAACAGTCTCACATACCAGGGGATGATGCTGGTGGCGGTCATGCCGGGGTGGACCGCGTACGTGCTCCAGTCGGGTTGACGTCGGGCCAACTCCCTCACGAACAACACGTTGGCCAGCTTGGAGACCCCGTATTCGTCTATGCCGTAGAAGGAGCGGCTGCGACGCTGCAGCCGATCGAAGTCGATTCCGCCGGCTCTGAAGTGAACCGCGCTGGCTACCTGGACGATCCGTGTCCCCGGCCCGAAGGTGGGTCTCAGATGGTGGGTGAACATGAAGTGACCGAGGTGATTCACTCCGAAGTTGACCTCGAAACCATCCGCGGTGATGCCCCTTGTTGCTCCGACTCCGGCATTGTTGACGAGGACGTCGAGTGGACGGCCGGAGGCCCCGAACGTGCGGGCAGCCTCTCGGGCTGACTCGAGCGAAGCCAGATCGAGATGAAGAAACTCGGCCGAGCCACCTTCCTCCCGAATCGAATCGATCACGGATGAGGTTCGCTCTTCAGATCTTCCCGCGGCCACGACATGAAACCCCTTTCGACCCAGTTCCACGGAGGTCACTCGGCCGATGCCGGAGGAGGGACCGGTGACCAGCGCAGCTCTCATGCCGGGGCACCGTACCGGGCGCGCCATTCCCACGACGACACACCACTAGCGTCGCCGCCGTGGACGATTGGCCCTCGACTCTGAATGCGGACAGCTTCTTCCTCAAGGATCGCTTGGCCGAGGGGAGCGGGGATCGGGTCGCGCTACGCATGGACGACGGTGTTGTGACCTACGCAGAAATCGACGCCAAGGCCTCGGGATTCGCCAGGCTGTTGCTGGACCACGGGGTGTCGGCGGGTGACCGGGTCCTCATCGTGTTGCCTGACGACGTCGACTTTGTCGCGGCCCTTTTCGGCGTCTTCCGGATCGGAGCGGTGGTTGTGATGCTCAACCCCGGTCTCACCACAGAGGCCATGAGCGCCATCGTCGATGGGTCGAGGGCGGCGGCGGCGGTGGTGCATCGCCAACACCTGGCTCACTTCCGAGATTCGGTCGGGGGGTGGGCTCCAGTCGTGATCGAGGTCGCTGATGAGTTCGAGCCTCCAGAGACGTCGGTCGAGACCAGGGAGACGGCTCCGACCGACCCCGTGATCTGGCTTTTCTCGGGTGGGACCACCGGTGTGCCCAAGGCCGCGGTGCAGAGCCACAAGAGTCTGGTGAACACCACGAGACTGTACGGCCAGGGCGCACTGGGGCTCACCGAGGCTGACATCACCATGTCGGTGCCCAAGCTCTATTTCGGGTATGCCACCGGGTCGAACCTTCTCTTCCCCTTCTCGGTCGGTGCTTCTGTTGTCTTGTTCGACGACCATCCGACCCCGGAGGCACTGTTCTCCCGAATAGCCCGGCATCGTCCCACGGTGATGATCAACGTTCCGTCGGCTATCAATCAGATGCTGGCCCATCCCGACGCCGACGATCAGGACCTGTCGTCATTGCGTTTGGCGACCTCGGCAGGCGAAGCCCTGCCCGAGACCCTCTACCACCGATGGAAGGACACCTTCGGCGCCGAGTTGCTCGACGGCTTGGGGACTGCCGAGATGTGGCACATCTTCATCACGAACACCGTTGGTGACGTGCGGCCCGGAACCCTTGGCAAGGTGGTGCCCGGGTTTGAGATCAGGATTTGTGACGACGATGGCAACGACCTCCCCACGGGGGATGTTGGTCGTCTCTGGGTGCGTGGTGACTCGCTGGGGCTTGGCTACTGGGAAGATCCCGAGAAGACCGCGGAGGCTTTTCGTGGTGAATGGTTCGTCGGGGGGGATCTGGTCTCGATCGACGAGGATGGTTATGTCACCCACCGGGGTCGGGCCGATGACGCCATCAAGGTCAAGGGAAAGTGGTTCCGCCCCCAGGAGGTGGAGTCGACCCTTCTCGATCACGATGCGGTGAAGGAATGCGCGGTGATCGCGGTCACCGATGAGACCGGGCTGGCTCGTCCTGTCGCGTTCGTCGTCCGTTCCTCGGAGGTCGGGGAGCAGGACCTGATCGACTGGGTTCTCGGTCATCTCGAGGCCTATAAACACCCCCGCCAGGTCTACTTCGTCGATGAGTTGCCACAGACCCATCTGGGCAAGGTGGATCGTGGGGCCCTGAAGAAGGTGGCCGGGAAGGCGGCCACCTAGCTCTTCGGGCTGGTTTCTGTCCCCCACGTCCGGCAGGCTGTGAGCATGGAGCCAACCATCCTCCACGCCGATCTCGACGCCTTCTATGCCTCTGTTGAGCAACTGCTCAACCCGAAGCTCCGGGGCAGGCCCGTCCTGGTGGGTGGAGGAGTCGTGGTAGCCGCCTCCTACGAGGCCCGCGCCTTCGGGGTGAAGGCGCCGATGCCGACACGAGATGCCCTCCGGTTGTGTCCTCGAGCCGTAGTGGTCGAAGGAGCCTTTGGCCGCTACCTCGAACTGTCCGACCGGGTCATGGCGATCTTCGAAGACGCCACACCGGTGGTCGAGCAGATCTCCATCGACGAGGCCTTTCTCGATGTGTCGGGCACCACTCATCTGCTGGGCAAACCGTCTGACATCGCCCGTGAGATGAGGCGGAGGGTCCGGGACGAGGTGGGACTGCCACTCTCGGTTGGGGTCGCGTCCACCAAGTTCCTGGCCAAGATCGCTTCGGCACGCGCCAAACCCGATGGTCTGGTGATGGTGGACTTCGGGACCGAGCTGGCCTTTCTTCACCCCTTGCCGGTGGAGGCGTTGTGGGGTGTGGGGCGAGTCACCGCATCCCGTCTCCATCGACTCGGCATTGGCACGATCGGTGAGCTCGCCGAGGTCGACGCCGGCGCGCTGGCCCCGGTGTTGGGCCCGGGCACTTCCGGCGCGCTGCGGGCTCTCTCCAGAAATCATGATCCGCGACCGGTGCGGGGTGGTCGGCGTGCGGGAAGTGTCGGGAGTCAACAGGCCCTGGGCAGAGGACTCAGCGACATCGATGAGATGTCGGTGGTTGTTCTCGGTTTGGCCGACAGGATTGGCCGCCGGCTCAGGGCCAAGGACAGGTCGGGCTCGACTCTCTCCGTCAGGGTTCGGTTTCCGGGGCCGAGACTCGTTTCGCGAAGTCATACTCTGCCCTC